>DASQRI010000087.1:0-14127 GCA_035642975.1 Mycobacterium sp. | reverse complement strand
GGGCTGACCTGGGCCTTGGCGGATCTATCGACGGCAGCAAAGGTCTTGTCGCGGCCGATGCGGGTCCACAGCAGGCCGCCCGCGGGGGCGCTGCCCCCCGCGCTCAGCTCCCGTTTGAGAATTTTGTTGGTGGCGGTGGTCGGCAGGCTGCCGGTGATCCACACGTGCCGTGGCCAGGCCTTGGGTGAGAGATCGGGCTGACCGGCCAAAAACTCGCCGAACTCGGCGGGGGTCAGGTCGGCGTCGTCCGCCAGCACCAGTGCCGCCATCACCTGATCGCCCACCTGCTCGTCGGGTACCGCGTACACGGCCACCTGACTGACCGCCGGCAGCCGCTGCAAGATGCGCTCGATGGGCGCCGTCGTCATGTTCTCGCCGTCGACCCGCAACCAGTCCCCGCTGCGTCCGGCGAAGTAGATCCAGCCCTCGGCGTCGCAGTACGCCAGGTCACCCGACCAGAACATGCCGTTGCGCAGTCGCGCGTCGGTGGCGTTCTTGTCGTTGTAGTAGCCGGCGAACAGTCCGGCGCCCGTGGTGTTGACCAGTTCGCCGATCGCTTCGTCGGCGTTGGTCAGTGCGCCGTCGTCATCAAATCTGGCCACCGGGCATTCGGCGAGGGTGTCGGGGTTGTAGACGCCGACGCCGGGGAAGCCCCGGCCCAACGAACCGGGTGGGCAGCCGTCTTCACGGGTGATGATGATCGCGCCTTCACTGGAGCCGAAGCCGTCCCACACCGTGCAGTCGAAACGCCTACTGAACTCCGCGATGTCGCGGTCGCTTGCCTCGTTGCCGAAAGCGACCTTCAGCGGGTTGTCTTTGTCGTCGGGCTGTTCGGGAGTGGCCAGCACGTAGGCCAGCGGCTTGCCGACGTAGTTCATGTAGGTCGCGCCGTAGCGGCGCAGATCGGGCAGCAAGCCGGACGCCGAGAACGTGGCCGGGACCATTGCCGAGCCGGAGCCGACCGCCACGCTCCAGCCGGCCAGCAGCGCGTTGGAGTGAAACAGCGGCATCGACAGGTAGCAGACGCCGGATGAATCGACGTCGAATCGGTCAATCAGGTTGGCGCCGGCGAAGATAACGGTCAGGTGGGTGATCTGGACGGCCTTGGGCTCGCCGCTGGTTCCCGAGGTGAAGATCATCATGAGGGTGTCTATCGGGTCGACCTCGCGGTGTGGCACCAGCGGTCCGGCCGCGGCGAGCAGACCGGCCCACTCGTCGGTGCTGACATCCACGACGCGGACGCCGGGCAACTCCAGGCCGTCGAGCAGCTCGCGGCGGGCCGGATCGGTGAGCAGTATCTGGCAGTCGGCGCGCATGATGTCTTTGGCCAGCGCCGCGCCGCGACGGGTGTCGTTGATCCCGCACAGCACATATCCGCCGAGCGCCGCGGCGGCCATCGCGGTGAGCATCTCGGGGGTGTTGCCCAGTAGCGCGCCGACGTGCAGCGGTCGCTTGAGCTCGGCGATACCGATCAATGCGGCGGCGGTGGCCGATGCGTCGGCCAGGTGCTCGCGCCAGCTCCACACCCGATCGCCGTATTTCATCGCCGGAGTGGCGTCGTCAATGCGGGTGCGAAGCAGCTGCTGAATAGTGTCCGCCACGGCTCCCATTGTGCCGAACAGACGCAAAAGCCCCCGACACACGGGGTGTCGGGGGGCTTTTGTGACTGCTCGCGATCGGGGCGGCCCTTAGTCGTTGTCCATACCCGGTGTCGTCTTGGACACCTGGACCAGGAACTCGTAGTTGGTCTTGGTCTTGCGCAGCTGCGACATCAGCAAGTCGATGGCCTGGTGGGAATCCAGCCCCGACAGCACTCGGCGCAGCTGGTGCACGATCGCGAATTCGTCTGGCGACAGCAGCAATTCGTCTTTACGAGTGCCCGAAGGGTTCACGTCGACGGCCGGGAACACACGCCGCTCAGAGATCTTGCGATCCAGCTTGAGCTCGGCGTTACCAGTGCCCTTGAACTCCTCGAAAATGACTGTGTCACCGGTGGATCCGGTCTCCACCATCGCCGTGGCGATGATGGTCAACGATCCGCCCCCTTCGATGTTGCGGGCCGCGCCGAGGAAGCGCTTCGGCGGGTAAAGCGCGGTGGAGTCGACACCACCGGACAGGATACGGCCCGACGCCGGCGACGCGTTGTTGTAGGCGCGACCCAGTCGGGTGATCGAGTCCAGCAGCACCACGACGTCTTTGTCCTGTTCGACCAGGCGCTTGGCGCGCTCGATTGCCAGCTCGGCGACCGAGGTGTGGTCAGACGGCGGCCGGTCGAACGTCGAGGCGATGACCTCGCCCTTGACCGAGCGCGCCATATCGGTGACCTCTTCAGGCCGCTCGTCGACGAGCACGACCATCAGGTGGCACTCCGGGTTGTTTTTGGTGATCGCGTTGGCGATGGCCTGCAGGATCATCGTCTTACCCGCCTTGGGCGGTGACACGATCAGTGCGCGCTGGCCTTTGCCGATCGGCATGATGAGGTCGATGACCCGGGTGGTCAGCTGGTCGGGCGTGGTCTCCAGGCGCAGCCGCTGATTGGGGTACAACGGCGTCAACTTGGCGAAGTCGGGACGCTTCTTGGCGTCTTCGACCGGTCCCCCGTTGACGGTGTCCAACCGCACCAGCGGGTTGAACTTCTGCCGCTGGTTGGGCTGCTCGCCTTCCTTGGGCACCCGCACCGCGCCGGTCACCGCGTCGCCACGGCGTAAGCCGTTCTTACGCACCATGTTCATTGAGACGTAGACGTCGTGCGGACCCGCGAGGTAACCGGACGTGCGCACGAACGCGTAGTTGTCCAGAACGTCGAGGATGCCGGCGACCGGTTGGATGACGTCGTCTTCGCGCAGTTCGGTCTCACCGCCGCCGCCGCCGTCGCCGGGCCGATCGCCACGGCGCCTGCGCTCCCGGAACCGGCGCCCGCGGCGACCGCCGCGCCCGTCACCGTCGTCGTCTTGTTGGTTCTGTTGGTTCGAGCCGCCGCGGTTCTGCTGCCCACCCGAATTCTGCTGATCGCCACCCTTGTCGGACTCCTTGTCCGAGTCACGCTCCTCGGACTTAGCGTCCTGTCGGTTGCGCGCGGGCTTGTCGGCCTCGGTGTGATTGGTCTTTTCGGACCGGCTGTTCCGCTCGCCGGCGTGGTCGTCGGAGGAACCCTGTTCGCCGGTGTCAGCGTGGGTTTTGTCCTCGACAGCCGTTTCGGCGTGGTTGGTCGCGTCGGTGGCGCCGTGGTTGTCTGATTCGCGGTCGGCGCCGCCGTTGGCGGGTGCGCCATTGGCGTGCCCCTGGCGGGATTCCCGGATCGCGGCGATCAGTTCGTTCTTGCGCATTCCCGATGTGCCCTTGACGCCGGCCCGGTTGGCCAGGGCGCGCAGTTCGGGCAGCACCATGGTGGCCAGCGAGCCATCGGACGCATTCGAGTTAGCGTCGGCGGCTGACCCGGACGGGTCGGGCTCGCTGGAAGTGTCTGTGGTCACGGGGTTCGACAGCTTGTCATTTTCGGTGCTGTCACCAGCCGTAACGATGTCCGTATCGGTCACGGATTTCCTTTCTTTCCCTCGCTGATCGAATCAAGCCAGGGGTTCGTTGCATTCAGCCAAACGCCGAGTGCTGCCAAGAATCGACTCTGCAACGGTGATCGCCGGGATTTGACGGCATTAATGGCGAACCATCGTCCACGAGAAGAATTTGGTGTTCGTCCTAGTGTTGACGCAGATGCAGAAGCTGCGATTGCTGGACGGCTCCGAGGATAACCTGCTTCGATGCCGGAAGCAAGAAGACCCTCCGCCGCGTCGGGGGACGCTAGCTGGGGACGGCCACCCCGGAACTCCAGCTGACCCCGTCGCCTGCCGTCATTTCGCTGACTGCAAAGCCGTTTGCAGCGGCATACTCCATCGCCTCGGTTGGCAACTCGGCTGCCGAACTCAACGCTATCACCGCCGGACCAGCGCCGGAGAGCACAGCTGCCATGTCATAACGCCGCAACAATCGAAGGTATTCCACCGACGTCGGCATCGCGAGCGCGCGCTGCGGCTGATGCAGCACGTCCTCGGTGGCGGCCATCAGCAGGTCGGGTCGCTCGGTGAGCGCCAGCACCAGCAGCGCTGCGCGGCTGACATTGAAGCGGGCGTCCTGGTGGCTGACCTGCGCAGGGAGCAGCACCCGCGCCGCCGCGGTCGACGAGCGCTGCTCGGGAATGGCGGGGAACAGCCGAATGTCGGGATGTAGCCGCAGCGGCGCCGCCGAGAAGGCCGGCGGTATGCAACTCAGGTCGGTCCACGAAACGACCGCGCCGCCCAGCACGGCGGCCGCCGCATTGTCGGGATGGCCTTCGAATTCCGACGACAACTGGATCAACTCGGCCTGGCTCAGCGGTGTTGAACCCGCCTGTGCGAGAAGACCATTGACCGCCGCGAGGCCGCCGACGACTGCAGCCGCCGACGAGCCGACTCCACGCGAGTGCGGGATGGCGTTACGGCAACACACGTTCAGGCCGGGCACGCTGACACCCGCGGCCTGCAGGCCGCGTTCGATGGCGCGGACCACCAAATGGCCGGCGTCAAGCACCAGCTCGCCAGCGCCCTCCCCCTCGACTTCGACGACCAGCCCGGAATCGGTTGTCTGGACGATGATTTCGTCGTAAAGATTCAGCGCCAGGCCGATGCTGTCGAAACCCGGGCCGAGGTTGGCGCTGGAGGCCGCGACGACCGAACTGGCCAGCAGCCCGGAAGGCAGCATCGCCACTAGACCAGCCCCAGTTTTGCGACCACGGCCACGGGGTCGACGGGAACTGGTGACACGGTTGGCATGTCGCGCAGCGCCGTGTCGGGGTCCTTGAGGCCGTTGCCGGTCACGGTGCATACCACGGTCGACCCCGCCGCTACCCAGCCGTCCTCGACGGATTTGAGCAGACCCGCGATGCTGGCCGCCGACGCCGGCTCCACGAAGACGCCCTCGGTGCCCGCCACCAGGTGGTATGCGTCGAGGATCTCGTCGTCGGTGGCGGCCAGGAAACGGCCGTTGGACTGCTGCTGCGCCTCGACGGCCTGCGCCCACGACGCCGGCGACCCGATGCGGATCGCGGTGGCGATGGTCTCGGGATGGCTCACCGGTTCGCCGGACACCAACGGCGCCGCGCCGGCCGCCTGGGTGCCCAGCATCCGCGGCAGCTTGTCGATCACACCGTCGGCGTGATACTCGGTGTAGCCCTTCCAGTAGGCCGTGATGTTGCCGGCGTTGCCGACCGGCAGGGCATGCACATCCGGTGCAGTCCCTAACACGTCGACGATTTCGAACGCCGCGGTCTTCTGACCGTGGATGCGCAACGGGTTGACCGAGTTGACCAGTGAGATGGTCGGGAAGTCGGCGACGATCTTGCGCGCGACTTCCAGGCAGTCGTCGAAGTTGCCGTCGATCTGAATGATCTTGGCGCCGTGCATGACCGCCTGCGCGAGCTTGCCCATCGCGATCTTGCCCTGCGGGATCAACACCGCGCAGGTGATGCCGGCCCGCGCGGCGTAGGCCGCCGCCGATGCCGAGGTGTTGCCTGTCGACGCGCACAACACGGCCTGCTGGCCGCGGGCCACCGCGTCGGTGACGGCCATGGTCATGCCGCGGTCCTTGAAGGAGCCGGTGGGATTGAGGCCCTCGACCTTCAGATGGACCGTGCAACCGGTTTTCTCGGACAGCCGCGGTGCCGGTACCAGCGGGGTGCCGCCCTCGAACAAGGTGACCGGAGTCCAGTCGTCGCCGACGGGCAGCCGGTCCCGGTAGGCCGCGATGAGACCCGGCCACTGCTGGCGGATGTTGGTGTTGGCGGCGCTCATGCGCTGGTTCCTTCCAGCCGCAGGACGCTGGCCACGCTCTGCACCACGTCGAGGTCGGCCAGCGCGTCGACGGTTTCGGACAGCGCGGCGTCGGTGGCGCTGTGGGTGACCACCACGACGCGGGCTCCGATCCGCTTGCCGCCCTCGCCGACGACGCCCTCTTGGCGGACTTCGGCGATGCTGACTTCGCGTTTGGCGAATTCCGCTGCGACAGCAGCCAATACGCCTGGCTTGTCGGCGACGTTCATGCTGACGTAATACCGGGTCGAGATCACGCCCATCGGGGCGACCGCCAATTGGGCGTACTTGGATTCACGCGGCCCGCGGCTGCCCAGCACGCGGTTGCGGGCTGCCATCACCAGATCGCCGGTCACCGCTGACGCGGTCGGTGCTCCGCCTGCGCCCTGACCGTAGAACATCAGTCGGCCCGCGGCTTCGGCCTCGACCACCACGGCGTTGAATGCGCCGTTGACGGTGGCCAGCGGATGCTCCAGCGGCACCAGCGCGGGGTAGACCCGAGCCGAAACCCGCTGTTGCCCATCGTCGGTGGTGATCCGCTCGCAGATCGACAGCAGTTTGATCGTGCAGCCCAATGCGCGTGCGGAGACGAAGTCGTCGGGGGTGATCTTGGTGATGCCTTCACGGTAGACGTCGCCGGCGGTCACCCTGGTGTGGAAGGCGATCGACGCCAGGATGGCGGCTTTCGCGGCGGCGTCATAGCCTTCGACGTCGGCGGTGGGATCAGCCTCGGCGTAGCCGAGGGCGCTCGCGTCGGCCAACGCGCGCTCGTAGTCGGCGCCGGTGCTGTCCATCTCGGACAGGATGTAGTTGGTGGTGCCGTTGACGATGCCGGCTACCCGCTGCACGGTGTCGCCGGCCAGCGACTGGGTCAGCGGGCGGATCACCGGGATGGCACCCGCCACCGCGGCCTCGAAATACAGGTCCACGTGGGCGTTTTCCGCGGCCTGCGCGAGTTCTCCGGTGGAGACCGAGAGCAGGGCCTTGTTGGCCGTCACGACCGACTTGCCGTGCTCGAGCGCGGACAGGATCGCCTTGCGCGACGGTTCGACCGGCCCCATCACTTCGATGACGATGTCGACGTCCTCGCGGGAGACCAGTTCGTCGATGTTGTCGGTCAGCAGATCGATCGGCACACCCCGGTCGGCGTCCACCCGGCGTACGCCGACGCCACGCAATACCAGCGGAGCGCCGATCCGGGCGGCGAGATCGTCGGCGCTCTCCTCGATGATGCGAACAACCTCACTGCCGACGTTGCCCAGTCCCAATACCGCTACACCGACTGGCTTTTCATCACTACTCACGTCTCACCTCACCTCCAGACTCAGCAGATCGTCGACCGTCTCCCTGCGCAGGATCAGACGGGCTCGTCCGTCGCGCACAGCCACCACCGCGGGGCGGCCGACCAAGTTATAGCGGCTCGACAGCGAATAGCAATAGGCGCCGGTGGCAGCCACGGCAACGAGGTCGCCTGGAGCGATGTCGTCGGGCACCCAGGTATCCCGGACGACGATATCGCCGCTCTCACAGTGCTTTCCGACGACACGGGCCAGCGTCGACTCCGCATCGGTGGCCCGCGACACCAGCCGGACGTCGTACTCCGCGCCGTAGAGCGAGGTGCGGATGTTGTCGCTCATCCCGCCGTCGACGCTGACATAGCGGCGGTGCGCTGTCGCGCTCACACCGACGTCTTTGACAGTGCCGACCTCGTACAGGGTAACTGTGCCCGGCCCGGCGATGGCGCGGCCGGGTTCGACGACCAGTCGCGGAAGCGGCAACCCCACCGCCGCGGATTCGTTGCGCACGATGCACTCGAGCTTGTCGGCGAGTTCGCGCACCGGTGGTGGATCGTCGTTGGGCAGATACGAAATGCCGACGCCACCACCGAGATCGACGATGGCGATCTGCGAGGTCTTGTCGACGCCGAACTCGGCGACGACATCGCGCAGCAGACCGATCACCCGGTGGGCGGCGAGTTCGAAGCCGCCGACATCGAAGATCTGCGACCCGATGTGACTGTGCAGGCCCACCAATCGGAGGTGGTCGCTGGCGAAAACCTTGCGGACCGCGGCCATCGCTGCGCCGTTGGCCAGCGACAGACCGAACTTCTGGTCTTCGTGGGCGGTGGAGATGAACTCATGAGTGTGCGCCTCGACACCGACCGTGACACGGACCAGCACATCCTGAACAACGCCGGCCTCGCCCGCGATCGCGTCCAGACGCTCGATCTCGATCATCGAGTCCACCACGACGTGCGCGATTCCAGCCTTAACGGCCGCGGTCAGTTCGGCGACCGATTTGTTGTTGCCGTGCATCGCGATCCGTTCGGGAGGAAAGTCAGCATGCAGCGCGACGGCCAGTTCACCGCCGGTGCAGACATCCAGCGAAAGGCCCTCCTCGTCAATCCAGCGCGCGATTTCGCTGGTCAGAAAAGCTTTTCCGGCATAGCGCACGTTGGCGCCGCCGCCGAACGCCGCTGCCATCTCGCGGCAGCGGGACCGGAAGTCGTCCTCGTCGACCACAAACAACGGCGTGCCATACTCGTGGGCGAGTGACGTCAGCGAAACGCCGGCGATGCTGACGACACCGTCGTGACCGCGAACAGCGTTGTGCGGCCAGACATTCGATGCCAGCTGCAGAAGTTCCTCGGCATTCTGTGGACGTGGCGGGACACCCCCGTGATGGAACTCCTCGGCGTGCCGGGGGCCGGCCGGATGCGCGTTCACATTCGCTCCGGAGCGCGGACACCCAGGATCGCCAGCCCGTTGGCGATGACCTGGCGGGTGGCCTGGCAGAGCGCCAGCCGTGCGGTGTGCAGCTCGTTGGGCTGCTCGTCGCCCTGCGGCAACACCCGGCACGAGTCGTAGAACCGATGGTAGTCACCGGCGAGGTCTTCCAGGTAGCGGCACACCCGGTGTGGTTCGCGCAGGGACGCCGCGGATTTCAGCACCCGCGGGAACTCGCCGAGGTTGCGAACCAGCGCGCCCTCCTTGTCGTGGGTGAGCAGCTCGAGGTGGCTGGTGTCGGGGATCAAGCCGAGTTCGGCGGCGTTACGGGCCAGTGCGGAGAGCCGAGCGTGTGCGTATTGCACGTAATAGACCGGGTTTTCGTTGGACGCCGACGACCACAGTGCCAGGTCGATGTCGATCGGGGTGTCCACCGACGATCGAATCAGGCTGTAGCGCGCGGCATCAACGCCGATCGCCTCGACCAGGTCGTCGAGGGTGATCACGGTTCCGGCCCGCTTGCTCATCTTCACCGGCTGGCCGTCGCGGACCAGGTTGACCATCTGGCCGATCAGCACCTCGACGGCGGCCGGGTCGTCGCCGAACGCGGCGGCCGCCGCCTTCAGCCGGGAGATGTAGCCGTGGTGATCGGCGCCGAGCATGTAGATGCACAGATCGAAGCCGCGTTCCCGCTTGTCCAGGTAGTACGCGAGATCGCCGGCGATGTAGGCGGGTTGCCCGTCGCTCTTGATCACGACGCGGTCCTTGTCGTCGCCAAAGGCGCTGGCGCGCAACCAGGTTGCGCCGTCCTTCTCGTAGATGTTGCCGTTCTCGCGAAGCCGCGCGATCGCCTGCTCAACGCGACCGCTGGTGTGCATCGACTCTTCGTGGGTGTAGATGTCGAAATCGGTGCCGAAGTCGTGCAGCGACTTCTTGATGTGGGTGAACATCAAGTCGACACCGATCCGCCGGAACGTTTCGTGCTGCTCGGCGTCGGGTTGGCTCAGCGCGTCGGGCGCCTGCTGCAGGATTTGCGCGGCGATGTCGGCGATGTAGGAGCCCGCGTAGCCGTCTTGCGGGGTTGGCTTGCCTGTGGCCGCAGCGATCAGCGAGTTGGTGAACCGGTCGATCTGGGCGCCGTGGTCGTTGAAGTAGTACTCGCGTACCACCTCAGCGCCCTGGGTGGTGAGCAGCCGGCCCAGCGCGTCGCCGACGGCCGCCCACCGGGTACCGCCGATGTGGATCGGTCCGGTCGGGTTGGCGGAGACGAATTCGAGGTTGATGTGGTGTCCGGCCTGGTCGGCGGAGTTGCCGTAAGTGTGGCCGGCGTCGATGACGTTGTTGATGATCAGGCCCTGCGCCGAGGCGTCCAGGCGCAGGTTGATGAACCCGGGGCCGGCGACCTCGGCCGAGGCGACGCCGTCGGCCTGCGTCAGCGCGTCGGCGAGCCATCCGGCCAGCTCACGCGGGTTGACGCGGACCTTCTTGCCCAGCTGCAACGCCAGGTTGCTGGCGTAATCCCCGTGCTCGGGGTTACGCGGCCGCTCGACGGTGACCGCCGGCGGCAGCGCGGCGGTGTCGAGGCCATGCTGGGTCAGCACCGCGGTCGCGGTGACCTTCAGCAGCTCGGCCAGGTCGGCGGGGTTCACGCAGGCCATCCTATTGGCTGGCGCGGTCCGGCCCCGAATCCGTTCCGGTGCCCAGCTTGCCGCCGTCATGCGTTAGTCTGTCGTGGCCCGTTGGCGCAGCATCTCGCGCGTGCGCCCCCGTAGCTCAGGGGATAGAGCGTCTGCCTCCGGAGCAGAAGGCCGCAGGTTCGAATCCTGCCGGGGGCACCGTCTGACCAGCGCAGATATAACTCCGCACAAGATTTGCACAACTAGGAGTTTGTAAGTCATCGGCTTGCTGGTCTAGCGACGGAACCAGGTCGCCCTAGTCCGCGTCTGAATAGGTGATCGGGCCGCCCCTGCTCTCCTCGGATTGGTCAACGCACTGCCAGTAAATCCGTAATATCGCGTCATGAGGCTTGTCGCGGCACTGTTCGCCGCGGCATTGGTGGTTGCCCCGGCAGCGACTCCCTTTCCGATAGCCGCGCTGATTCCGGCGGTATCGGCGGCATGCCCCGATGCCGAAGTGGTTTTCGCTCGCGGCCGAGAGGAAGCACCCGGCGTCGGCGCAGTCGGCGACGCACTCGTCAATTCACTGCGCGGCAAGACGCGGATGTCGGTCGGCGTGTATGGGGTTAACTACCCCGCCAACATAAGCACCGGCAGTGGCGCCAACGATATGAGCGCCCACGTTCAATCCATGGCCAGAAGTTGCCCAAACACCCGCATGGTGCTCGGCGGCTATTCGCTGGGTGCCGAGGTGGCTGACCTCGTGACCGGGGGCCGTGCGGCATTCGGGTTCACCAACCCACTGCGGCCGGGCCGGGTATGGATCAGCACATCGCGGCGGTCCCATCGAGACCATCGACGCCGAGCTGCGATTGGTGGCGGCGCTTCGCCGTCGGTGTGCCTGCCTCGCGTCCGCTAACCTAGCTCCCAACGGATGAACGGGACAGCAATGTTCATCGTGTCGCCGGCGCCGCTTCCCGAAAAGGTACCCCAGCCCGCCGCTGAGACATCGCCGCCCGCCCAGACCCAGATGGCGTATTGATGGTCTTGATCGACCTGCATGGGTGGAGCGTAGAGTCCGTATCCGGTGTTCGAGCCCTGGCCGGAACCGCCACTCCACCATGAGCTGTCGCTCCAAAACGATATTTGCTGATCGACGAGGGTTGCCGTTGGTGCACCGGTGAGGTCGTAGGATTCGATGTATAGACCAATCCAGCCATCGGCGTGTGCGCTATCGAAACTGCAGATGTCGTACCACTGGTCGGTGAATGAGGGCGATGCCCAAACCTGGAGATCGCCACATTCGGCCGGTGGATAGAAGTAGATGCCCACTGCCGTCCTGCCGCTGATGCTTGAGCTGTTGTCCCCTTGGTCGGTGTCGAAATCGAACCGCATCTTGCCTGACTGACGATCTGCTGACTCGGTATTGTCCGCCGGATTGCCGCTGACCGCGCTCCAGGTCCACTGGTAGTCATAAGGAGGCTTGACAACGGCGCCGATCGACCCGACGAACACTTGCTCGCGGGCCTCGAGGTATGGGGGCTCGACCAACCGACGACCTCGCAGACTTGTGGCAAGGCGGTGCGAATCGGCCACGGCCTTTGCGACGCTCTTATCGGTCCTCGCCTTCTCGTTCAAAGACGCTGATAAAGCGCGGGAATGCTTTCGTATCTCGGCGTTAACACGGGTACGTTCGTTGAACTCTGCGGTAAGACGCTTTCCCAGCGCCCCCATCGACTGGCGCACGGCCTTCTGGGAAAGCGATCGGCCACCGAACAGGTCCCGCACACCGATTCCTCGATCCGGTCGTGCCATAACGCCCTCCCTCGCTCTGCGTTGATCATTGGGATGCCATAACGGTCCTATTGCACGCTGATTTCGGGCATGTGTCCACCACAAAACGTCCAGCATGCGTGACATCGACACCATCGACTCCGAGCTGCGATTGGAGGCGGCTCTTCGCCGTGCGGCTTGGGAGCGGGGTGGGCCGCTGCCGTCGATAGACGTGGCGGATGCGTTCCTGGACGGACGCCGCGAGTCGGCCAGACGCTGAGCTGGCTACCCCGTTTTGTCCACCACCGCAGCACGGGGCACGTTGGTCTGCAGCGACTTGATGCCGTTGTCCGCCGCCGCCTTCGACTTGTAGCCCTCGCTGCTGGCGATGATCTCCCCGTTGGCTGCCTTGAGGTGGAACCGGTATTCCCCGCGTGCATCTTTGAATATCTCGAACTGCCCGCCATCAAATCTCCTCTTGGATCGGTCAACAGGAAAACGAGTAGTGGATTACGCATCCTTGCCTCACATCTGCGTGCGAATATCGGCGTCGAGGGCGTTTGAGTGCGGCAGGAAGGGTGGGCCACGATGACCAAACCTGATTCGCGCCTCCGTGAAGCGCTGATCGCTGCGCGTGATCTGAGCGGCGCCGCGGATGCGCCCCACGGCGCAGGCGACTCGACGAAAGGGCGGCAGCTTCCGCAGAGCACGCGGGTACGCGCGCTTGTCGCCGAGCAGCTTGTCCGCATGGGATTTGACGCCACGGCAATCGAGCGCGAACTGGCCGCAGAACGGGCGAAGAGCCAGAGTCGCCTGAAGGAGCTCAAGGCGGAAGCGGTCGCCCAGTCCGGGGTGCGGGCCGACTCTCTGGGCCGCATGGTCGATGCCCAGCGCGCAGCGTTGGGCGGGGTGATCGGCGTCGGGCCGACGACGCAGTACCTCACCCTCGACAGCCCGGTCGAAATTTGGGCGACGGACGGCGTGAACCTTGAGTCGACCACCATCGAGCCGTACAAGAGCCGCGCGCAGATTCGCCTCGACGCGAGCGAGTCCCACGATTGGTGGCACGGCGCGTACCTCTTCACCACGAATTATGACTTCCTTCACTTCTACTTCCTCTGGGAGAACCAAGAGAGTGAGTCCGCCGTCGTGGATGTCAATGCATTTCTCATCCTCAACGGCTTCTGCTCGGCGCACTCGCAAGGCGGTTGGTTTTTCGGCGGAAAGGGGGAGCTAACTCTCGACCCGACTCTCGATCTCCTGCAGACTTGGACGCAGCCGATATCGTCGGCGCCGCCCCAGATCGGCGAAACGTGGAACGTCCTCGACCTCGTCGCCGATTCGACCGGCTTCGACACCGATGACAAAACGAACTACGACGTGGTGTACCGGGGAACTCTCGTGGGCTACCAGCAGGAGATCGTGCCACCTGGCCAGAACCTTATTATCGACGTCGCGTTAAGGCTGGGCTCGTTTGTCGACAACGCCGAAGTCAGCGCGGACTTTGCAACAGGCGAGTTCTACGTGATGAGCCCATTGGTCTCGCTGACAATCGTGTACCCGGCAATAGTCGTAGGTACCCGGCAATAGTCGTAGGTGGTGACGCACATCAGCACATAGCGGTGCCCGAAATGTCTTGGCGGACAGGGTTTCAGGTCGTTTAGCACTTTCCCGTGTCCTCCCATGTCCTGCCATGTCGCGTGATGCTCTCCGTCGTTCTCCACGGGCCACTTTTTTGTGATGAAGCTCACGGTTACCTGCGACACGCCAAGCGCCGCAACAGGTTTAGCAATCAGGCGACGTTGACACGCCGTGACGAGCCAAGCTGGACCGTGCGTTGACCTGCGTTTTTTAGCGGGACTGCGGGGATTCGGTCCCCTTAGATGAGGGCGCCGAAGTGGCCAGTTTCGACAGCCGTGCGGCTATCTCGGCGTCGCGCCCTTCTGCGACGTGCTGGTAGCGCAGCGCCATCTCTGGGGTGGTGTGGCCGAGTCGGTGCATGAGTTCGGCTGTGGTGGCGCCGGATTGCGCGGCCAGCACCGCGCCGACGTGGCGTAGGTCATGCACCCATAGGTGTGGCTTGCCGATGGCCTTGCGGGCTTTCTCCCAGTGAACCCGGTAGCGGTCGGCGCGTAGGTGGGTGCCGTCGTCGTCGCCGAATAGCAGCGAATC
>DASQRI010000086.1:0-9871 GCA_035642975.1 Mycobacterium sp. | reverse complement strand
GTGGCGCTCACTGTCGAGGCCGCCGACCTGCACCCTGCCCACCAGCACCCACCACGGCCCAACACTGACCGGGACGGCTGGGTCGGTGTCGATCGCGGGTTGTCGGCGTTCGTGGTCGCGGTCACCGCTGACGGGAACGAGGTGGCTCGGATCTCCGATGCGCCCAAAGCCCTTGCCGCTGGGATCACACAGCAACAGCGGCTGGCAAGATCGTTGTCTGGCAAGAAGAAGGGATCACACAACCGTACGGATGCTGCTGCCAGGCTGGGGCGGCATCATTATCGTGTCGCCAACATCCGGCGGCATTTCCTGCACCAGGTGTCCAACGAGCTAGTCAAGACCCACGACCGGCTCGTCATCGAGAACCTGAACGTGGCTGGGATGTTGCGCAACCGTCGATTGGCCAGGGCGATTTCCGACGCCGGATGGGCCGAGTTTGCCCGCCTGCTGAAGTACAAACAGGGGTGGCGCGCCGGCCAGGTGGTCGAGGCCGATCGCTGGTATCCCTCGACCCGGCTGTGCCCGCAATGCGGGGCGGTTAACGCCGGGATGACGCTGGCTGATCGGGTATTCAGCTGCGGCTGCGGACATTCCGCCGACAGAGACACCAACGCGGCGACCAACCTGGCCCGCTGGGGCCAAACCCACCACAACGCCCAGCGCGACCTCTCACGATCCCCGGACCCCCAAGCAGGAGGCCGGGCCACCAACGCCCGCCGACGAGACGGCGCTGACCAGCACCCTACGTGTGCAGGTGAAACCAGCTCGGTTGACGCGGGAACCGACGTTCACACCGCACCCGCGGCCTGAACCGACGATGCCCGAGAAGGGCGGTGCCGAACACTCACCGTTGTTCGACACGCTTTAGGCTTCTGCTCCATGACTGGCCACCCGGGCGTCATCGTCACGCTCGACGGCGAGGTACATCCGCCGGGCACGCCACTGCTGTTCGCCGACGATCTCGCCGCGGTACGAGGCGACGGCGTATTCGAAACACTGCTGGTTCGCGACGGCGGCGCCTGTTTGGTTGAGGCACATCTGGGCCGGCTGGGTCACTCGGCCAAATTGCTGGACCTGCCGGAGCCCGATCTGCCGGCCTGGCGGCACGCGATCGACCTGGCAGCGCGGCAGTGGACGGCCGACACCGCCGACGAGGCGGCGATGCGCCTGGTCTATAGCCGCGGCCGGGAACGCGGCTCGGCGCCGACCGCCTATGTGACGGTCAACCCGGTTGCCGACCGGATCGCCGCCGCCCGTCGCGACGGGGTGGCCGCAGTGACCTTGGCCCGTGAGTTGCCTTCGGCCGGTGTCGAGGCGATGCCGTGGCTGCTGGCCGGCGCCAAGACGCTGTCGTACGCCGTCAATATGGCCGCTCTGCGGCATGCCGCCGCGCAAGGTGCCGGCGACGTCATATTCGTCAGCTCGGATGGCTACGTTCTGGAAGGCCCGCGTTCCACGGTGGTGATCGCCGCCGGTGGCGAACCGGACGCTGGCAACGTGTGCCTGTTGACTCCACCGCCCTGGTATCCGATCCTGCGCGGCACCACTCAACAGGCTTTGTTCGAGGTTGCCCGCGCCAAAGGCTATGACTGCGACTATCGCGCCCTGCGGATGGCCGATCTTCTTGCCGCGCAAGGAATCTGGCTGGTATCGAGCATGACGCTGGCCGCGCGTGTCCATACCCTCGACCGCCAGGTGCTGCCGAGCGCGCCGATGGCGGCGGAATTCGCTGAACTGGTCGACGCGGCCATCGTCAGTGATCGCTGAATTCAGTTGTCTCCGTGGCGCGCAGCGGGTACGGTCGGCGATACACAGGGAAGGAGGTGGTCCGAGAAATTGATAGCTTATTGGACATGTGAGGTGGCTGCCCGCTAGCTGCACCAGGCGAGGAATCACCTGCGCGCGCTGGCGAATTCCCCGCAGTCACCCGGCCCCCGAGCCTTCGGTCCGTCCGACCTGGAACTACGGCTCGGGGGCTGCCCATTTCCAGGGTCAAATCCCGGCTGGTTCGGACGCCTCAAACACCCTCTGCCGCAACGGATGCGACTACAGCGTCCTAGCCGACGAACCGCGCGAGCCGCGCGGACAGATGTGGCACCAGCCCGCCGTCGGCGTCCACCCGCTCTTCGACGTAGGCCAGATCGCCGCCCTCGACGATGCCGTAGAGCCGTTTCGCCCCCCCGACCAGCACGCCCGAGCGACTGCGGGCCAGGGCGTCAGTGGCCAGTTCCCACGATGACTGGTTGAGGGGACGACCGTAGAACAGCTCGACATAACCGGCGGAGTGCGCCAGCAGCAACTCGATGGCCTGTGACTCAGTGGGGTCGTCGGGTTCGTTGACGAAGCGCCAGTAACCGGTTTCCCGCAAGTCGGGTCCCTGGTAGCCGCCGGCGTCGGTGACCCGCCAAGAGCGGGCCTCCCAGTTCAGATAGTCACCACCGTCATGTGAGACCACGATCTGCTGGCCGAACCGGTAATCCCCGTCGGACCCGCGACCCTCCCCTTCGCCGCGCCACACGCCGACCAACGGAAGCAGCGCCAGCAAGGCGTCGTTCAGGTTGGCGCCTTCACGCAGATTCGCGGTGTCGGCCGGGATGGGCAGGTCGTCGAAGACCGGGATGTTGCGGGTCGCGGTCATCTTGGCGCGTTCGGCGGCAGCGGCCACGGCACGGTCGCCAGAAGGACGGACCGGCTCGTCGTCGTCACTGGCCAGACTCAACCGCCGCTCCTCTGCATCGTCGCCGGCGGCCGTCAAGCGCCGCTCCTCCGCATCGCTTCGCTCTGCATCGTGGCGGGTCACGATTCGTCGGTGATCAGCCGATACAGCGTGTACAGCGCGAACCAGGAAATAAGCACAACGGCCGCGATGAGCATGATCTCGAAGAACAAAACCACGCTACGAGTCTAGTTCGCCGGTACGGGTGCGGCTGGCCGGGGAGAGCAGTCAGCCGATCTTGATGTCGACCTCGTGAATACCCGCACCCTTCGGCTCCACCACGGCGTCGCCGTTGCCCGCGGGCGACAGCGCCCGCAAGGTCCAAGACCCGGGTGCGGCAAAGAACCGGAAGTCACCGGTGGCCGATGCGACGACCTCGGCGGTGAACTCGCCAGAGGAGTCCAGCAGTCGCACGAACGAACCACCGACGGCCTGCCCGGAGCTATCCACCACACGCCCGGTGATGACCGTTTCCTTCTCCAGGTCGACGCTGGCCGGCAGAGTCTGTCCTTGCTTTGGCGCAGAGCACATATCAGCTTCCCAACTCGATCGGGGCCCCCACCAGAGAGCCGTATTCCGTCCAACTGCCGTCGTAGTTCTTGACGTTTCTATGCCCGAGTAGTTCCTGCAGAACGAACCAGGTGTGCGACGACCGTTCACCGATCCGGCAATACGCAATGGTCTCCTTCGACCCGTCCAACCCGGCGCCGGCGTACAGCTTGGCCAAGTCGTCGTCGGACTTGAAGGTGCCGTCGTCGTTGGCGGCCTTACTCCACGGCACGTTGATCGCCCCCGGGATATGGCCGGGCCGCTGGCTTTGTTCCTGCGGCAGATGAGCCGGCGCCAGGATCTTGCCGGAGAACTCGTCGGGGGAGCGCACGTCGACCAGGTTCTTCACGTTGATCGCGGCCAGTACCTCGTCGCGGAAGGCCCGTATCGAGTCGTCCGCCTGCTGAGCGGTGTAGCTGGTGGCCGGCCGGTCGACCGTCTCGCTGGACAGCGGGCGCCCGTCCAGCTCCCACTTCTTGCGGCCACCGTCAAGCAGCTTCACCTTCTCGTGGCCGTACAGCTTGAAGTACCAGTAGGCGTAGGCGGCGAACCAGTTGTTGTTGCCGCCGTAGAGGATCACCGTGTCGTCGTTGGCGATACCCCGGTCGGAGAGCAGCTTGGAAAACTGCTGCGCGTCGACGAAGTCACGCCGAACCGGGTCTTGCAGATCGGTACGCCAGTCCAACTTGACTGCCCCGGCAATGTGGCCACCGTCGTAGGCGCTGGTGTCTTCGTCGACTTCGACGAAGACGGTGTGGGCGGCGTCGAGATTGCTCTCGGCCCAGTCGGCGGAGACCAGGACGTCGGAGCGGGCCATGTTCGGGATCCTTTCGATCGCTTAGGACGACGTGCTATGAGAAGGCTTGAGGCGCACGACGAGCGGATAGAGCTGGCAGCCCAGGCAGATGGCGAAGGCTGCGTTGAGGAAAGCTGCCACCAGTGCCGCGCCGGTGGCAACGACACCGACCAACGGAGCACCGACGGCGAATCCGCCGAAGCCGACAACCGCGAAGATGAGGCCCACCAGCTGGGCGAATTTCAGCGGTGCTACCGGCTCACGCTCACGGACGGGCCCCAGCCGCGGCGCTACGAGCTTGGCGAACACCAGCCCGTAGGGATGACGGCGCGGCCCGGCGACGGCGCCGATCGCAAAGATGACGGCCTGCAGGCCGAGAATGATCGCTGCGGCCGGCGTGCTGATACCGGAGACGATCAGTGTGGCCACCAGGACGACGGTGGTGACCCAGGCGGCAAACCGGGGTCCCCGGACATCGACCTGATCGGGGGCCGTGGTGTTAGACATGATGCTGCTCCTAGATGGTTTATGCATGAGTTATGGGGCGGCGCGCCATGGGTTTTTCCTGGCTGCTCCGAGCGCGGCGCGAGAAGGCGCGGCTACTCAGCGGCTACAACAACAGCAGCAGCCCGCGACGCGGCACAGGTCGACTGTGCGGCGCTTGGTGAGCAGAAGCTCGACGCGGGCGGACACGGCAGTCAGCTTACCCAATGGCGACACCATCAAGCCAACAGCGGTGCCAGCGCCGACCGCAGGTCATCGGCTTTCGGTACACCCGCGGTGCGGTATCGCTGCCGGCCGTCGGCATCGAAGATGAACGTGGTGGGCAGCGACAGCACCGAAAGACGCCGCGCAGCCGCTGGATTGGCGTCCATATCGATCTCCACGTGTGCGACGTTGCCGAGGTCCTCGCACACTTGGTTGACCACCCGTCGCACCTGGGTGCACGGCGAGCACCACGAGGCGCTGAAATGCACGACGGTCGGTCCGTCGCCGGACAGGCCCAAGTCGCTGGTGTCCACGTCGGCCGTTCTGGGGTTGGTCGCCCGGATGTCGCCGGAGCGCCGGGTCAACAGCCAACCGATGACCGCGGCCACCGCCAACGCCGCCACAACCGCCACGATCGCGGCAATCAACGGACTAACCCCTTCCTGGACCCAGATCCTTGCGCAGCTGAAGTCATGCCCGGTTGAACCCATCCAGGGTGATCGTTAATCCCGACGTGATGCCCTCGATGATCACATCGGAGCCACGTGCGCCCTGGCTGGTCGGCGCCACCGCGAAGGGAAGCTTTTGGTCGGGCAGCTGGCCGGTGAATGCGGCCAGCACCTCGTCGCGCTTGTCGGCGGGAACCTTCTGGTTGGCGGTGTTAGGGCCGGTGAGCACCTCAGTCGGGGTGAACACCAATGTGGTCTTGTCATCGCCTGCCATCGACAGGTCAACGGAGACGCTGACCCGTTTGTCGAAGTGGGCCGCCCGCGGGGTGCCGGTGAACACCAGGCCATGGCTGCCGGAGATCCCGGATTCGGTAGTACCGCCGGTGGCGTTGTTGGTCTCCTGCGGGGGCGCCTCCACTATCAGGTCGCGAATGCCCATGTAACGGCCGAGGTGCAACGAGTCGATGATGATCCGGCTCTCCAGCTTGCCGACCGGCAGCTTGGCATAGGGTCTGATCAGCCATGACGCGTCGGTCAGATCGATCGAGTGCATGGTGGCCTCGAGTGTGGCCTTTCCGATGACTGGACGGTCGACCGCGGTGGCCTTGATCTCCAGTTGCCGGTAGTGGTGCCGCATCGCCTGGGGGATGAGCGGAAACGCGATGATCGCGACGAATGGGTCGAATCCCAAGTGGGCGGTCTCGCGCACCGAACGGGCCAGCCGGTATTCCGCATAGATGCTGGTTCCGAAGTCGATCCCGGCAGCTCCGACCAGCACAATTACGACCGCGACCAGCACCGAAGCCGCGGCGACCAGCACCTTACGCATCCGCATATTGTGGCGTACCTCTTTATTGTTGCCGCGCTGAATAGCAGACAGCAGGCTATCGTTTAATGACCAGGCCGTTAAACTCACATCTCCCATGAATTTGGGAGGCGCCTTTCCCACGACGCCGGAGGGGCTTTCTTGGACCTATTGCTGTTGACCGCAGAGCCGCACCCTGATGTCGTGTTGCCATCATTGTCGCTGCTCGCCCACACCGTGCGCACGGCGCCGCCGGATGTCTCTTCGCTGCTGGAAGCAGGCAGCGCGGACATCCTGATCGTCGACGCGCGGCTCGACCTGCCAGCGGCGCGTGGCCTGTGTCGGTTGCTGGGCTCGACGGGCCGCTCGATTCCGGTGGTGGTCGTGGTGAACGAGGGCGGATTGGTGGCCGTCAGCGCCGACTGGGGCTTGGACGAGATCCTGCTGCCTAACACCGGGCCGGCCGAGATCGACGCCCGGCTGCGACTCCTCATCGGCCGCCGGGGCAGCCTGCAGGACCAGGAGGGTGTCGGCAAGATCAGCCTCGGCGAACTGGTGATCGACGAGAGCACCTATACCGCGCGGCTGCGCGGACGTCCCCTGGATCTCACCTACAAGGAGTTCGAACTGCTGAAGTACCTGGCTCAGCACGCCGGTCGAGTCTTCACCCGGGCGCAGCTGCTGCACGAGGTCTGGGGCTATGACTTCTTCGGGGGCACCCGCACGGTCGACGTGCACGTGCGCCGGCTGCGGGCCAAGCTCGGCCCGGAGTACGAGTCGTTGATCGGTACGGTCCGCAACGTGGGTTACAAGGCGGTCCGCCCCACCCGCGGCCGGATGCCCAGCGGCGAGCCCGACGCCGCCAATCTCGCTGAACCCGATGCAGAAAGTCGCCAAGACCCGCTGGTCGATCCCTTGCACAGCCAGTGACGACACCACCCCAGTGGCGGGCGACGCTATCGGCGGAGGAGCAACAACAGATACGTGAACTTGTCACCGCGGCAACTGAATTCGACAACGTTGCACCTGTCGGTGAGCAAGTCCTGCGGGAGTTGGCCCATCGACGCACCGAGCACCTGCTGTCCATCGGTCCGTCTCCGGGCGGTACCGGCGAGAAAGTCGTCGGCTATCTGAATCTGTCTTCGCGACAGGAGGATGGGCCCGGCATGGCAGAGTTGGTTGTACATCCAGCAGCTCGCAGACGCGGGACCGGAGCGGCGATGGTACACGCCGCGTTATCCAAAACCGATGGCCAGAACCACTTTTGGGCGCACGGAACTCTGGAGGGGGCGCGGGCGACCGCTTCGGCTCTGGGTCTGGTAGCGGTTCGCGAGCTGGTACAGATGCGGCGCTCCCTGCACGGCGTCACAGAGCCTGCGCTGCCCGACGGGGTGCAGATCCGGACCTATGCCGGCACCGCAGACGACGCCGAGCTGCTGCGGGTCAACAACGCCGCGTTCGCGACGCATCCCGAACAGGGCGGCTGGACTGCCGCTGACCTGGCCGAGCGGCGTGCCGAACGGTGGTTCGACCCCGAGGGGCTGTTCCTGGCTTTCGACGAGCAGACAGGCAAGCTGCTGGGCGTCCATTGGACGAAAGTGCACCCGGAGGAGGCCGGCCTCGGCGAGGTCTACGTCGTCGGCGTGGATCCCGCGGCGCAGGGCAGCGGTCTGGGCGGCGTCTTGACGGCGGTGGGCGTCGCGTTCTTGGCACGCCGGCTGGCCGCGGCTGCCGAGCCCACGGTGATGCTCTACGTCGAGTCGGACAACACGGCGGCGCTGCGGACCTATCAGCGCCTCGGGTTCATCCAGCACAGCGTCGACACCGCCTATGCGCAGGCCAACGCTTGACGCTGTCGCTGACCTGTTCACCCCGCGTTCACGCGGCGGGTCAGCACCGTCAACGCCCGGCGCATACTTTCCCGGTACCGGCGGCAAACCCGGCTGGGAGAGCCATTGGTGGACAAAGTGATGAGAAAGCGAGATCAGTGAGGCTCGACGGGATGGGTAGGACGCTGGTGGCGGCAGTCTCGACGACGGTGATCGGTTGTTCGGTGTTGACCGGCTGTGGCAGCGACAGCAATCTCAACGGGGTGTCGCCCGCACCGACGGGCCCGGTCAACTGTGGTGGCAAGAACGACCTGACCGCTGAGGGTTCGACAGCTCAGCGAAACGCCATTGCGTTGTTCAACAAGGAGTGGGCACAACTGTGTCCCGGCAAGAACTTGGCCTACAACCCGACAGGATCGGGTGCCGGCCGTGAGCAATTCATCGCAGGCCATGTGGATTTCGCCGGCTCAGACTCGCCGCTGAGCCACAGCCAGATCGACCCAGCCGCCAAGCGCTGCAACGGAAACCCGGCCTGGCACCTGCCGATGGTCTTCGGGCCGGTCGCAGTCGCCTATCACCTGGACGGTGTCAAGACGCTCGTGGTCAACGCTGATGCGCTGGCGAAGATCTTCAGCGGCGGGATCACCGCTTGGAGCGATCCGGCCATCGCCGCACTCAACCACGGCGTCTCCCTGCCGGACATCAAGATCTCGCCGATCTACCGGTCGGACTCTTCGGGTACCACCGATAACTTTCAGAAGTACCTGACCGCGGCGGCGCCCACGAGTTGGACCAAGGGCACCGGCACCGAGTTTCAGGGCGGCGTGGGTGAGGGAGCGCAGAAGTCCGCCGGTGTCATTCAAGCCGTGCAGTCGACCCCCGGCGCCATCGGTTATGTCGAGAAGGGGTTCGCCGATCAGGGCGGTGTGCCCTACGCGCAGATCGACAACGGCAGCAGTGCCGCTCCACTGAACGACGATGCGGTCCGCAAAGCCATCAACGCCGCCAAGTTCGCCGGCACCGGCAACGACTTGGAACTGGATCTGAACTCGCTCTACAGCACCAAAGAAGTGGGGGCCTACCCGCTCGTGCTGGCCACCTATGAAATCGTCTGCTCCAAGGGATACGACCCGGCCACCGGCGCCGCAGTCAAGTCGTTCCTGACAGTGTCCGCCAACAACGGTCAAAGTGCCCTTTCCGCTGCCGGATATATCGCGCTGCCCGACCAGTTCAAGCAGCGCCTGCTGACCGCGATCACCGCAATTCAGTGATCGGAGCGAGCGGACCTCGGGAGCAATCGATGGGAGCACCGTGACCACACCGGATCCGGCGGGCGCCGGGTCAGGCGAGGTCGTCGCCATGCCTTTCCGCCAGCCGGCGGTAACCCCGACGCTGCCGTGGGGCAACACCAAACCCCGACGTGGCGACCGGCTGTTTCGTGGGCTGTCCGAGGGATCCGGCGTTTTGGTCGTTCTGCTGATCGCTGCGATCGGGCTGTTTCTGCTCTGGCGCGCGATACCGGCACTGGCGCGCGACAAGGAGAACTTCTTTGCCTACGGCGGCAACTGGGTCACCACCGACGCCTCGGCGATGCACTTCGGCATCTTCGATCTGCTGCAGGTCACGGTGTTTGTGGCGCTGTTCGCGCTGATCCTCGCGATGCCGATCGCATTGGGCATCGCGATTTTCATTACCCAGTACTCACCGCGACGGATCGCCGGACCACTGGCCTACGTGATCGACCTGCTCGCAGCGGTCCCCTCGATCATCTACGGGGTTTGGGGTCTGTACGTGCTGGCACCGAAGATACGACCGCTCGCGATTTGGCTCAATGAACATCTGGGCGGGGTCTTCCTCTTCGCAACCGGCAACGCGTCGGTGTCCGGCGGCGGCACCATCTTCACCGCCGGGATCGTGCTGGCGGTGATGATCCTGCCCATCATCACCGCGGTCACCCGCGAGGTTTTCATCCAAACGCCGCAGAGTCACATCGAGGCTGCGTTGGCGCTCGGCGCCACT
>DASQRI010000085.1:0-2905 GCA_035642975.1 Mycobacterium sp. | reverse complement strand
GCATCTTCTCTGACACGGTGACGCCTTTCCCCGAATATCCGCTATTGAGCCGAGTTGATATCGTATACCGATATCGCGGACCGATACCATAGGTGGGTGGGTATGAAGTCGGTGCTGCCGCAGAGTTGGTGGGGGTGAAGTGGTCAGCCAATTCCTGCGTGGCGCAGTGCGGCTGCACATCCTGCACCACGCGGATATCGGACCAGTGCACGGCGCGTGGATGACCGAGGAGTTGGCCGGTCACGGCTACAACATCTCTCCGGGCACGCTGTATCCGATGCTGCATCGCATGCAGAACAACGGGCTGTTGACCTCCCGCACAGAGGTAGTGGACGGACGTGCTCGCCGGGTCTATGCGATCACCGACAAGGGTCGCGCAGTGCTTGTCGAGGAACGCACCGCGCTCACCGAATTGGCCGCCGAAGTTCTTGGTCGCCAGGAGGAGTCATGACGGCAGGACATCCGTCTCTGGCGCGCCGGATCGGCACCGGCGATGCGGTCGTCATTGGTTTGGGGTCGATGATCGGTGCCGGAATTTTCGTTGCGTTAGGCCCGGCTGCTCACGCGGCGGGCTCGGGATTGTTGATCGGCCTGGGGGTGGCTGCACTGGTGGCCTACTGCAACGCGACCTCCTCGGCGCGGCTGGCCGCCAGATATCCAGGCTCCGGCGGCACCTATCTGTATGGGCGAAAGCGCCTGGGCGACTTCTGGGGATACCTGGCGGGGTGGGCGTTCGTGGTCGGCAAAACCGCGTCGTGTGCCGCGATGGCGCTCACGGTCGGGTCATACGTGTGGCCGTCGCACGCCCACGCGATCGCCGCGACGGCGGTGGTCGCGCTGACGGCGGTGACCTATGCCGGGGTGCAGAAGTCGGCGTGGCTGACTCGCGCGATCGTCGCGATCGTGCTGGTGGTGCTGACTGCCATAGTCGCCGCAATGGTGACCTCTGGGAGG
Organism: Mycobacterium sp.; assembly: GCA_035642975.1. Classification (GTDB taxonomy): domain Bacteria; phylum Actinomycetota; class Actinomycetes; order Mycobacteriales; family Mycobacteriaceae; genus Mycobacterium. Next base: position 1,951 of record DASQRI010000085.1, on the reverse strand, counting down.
GTGGAGGTCGCGCGACTGGGCATGGCAGGTGTCGGGTTCAGCGGAGTACTTCAAGCAGCTGGGTTGCTGTTTTTTGCATTCGCTGGATACGCGCGCATCGCCACGCTCGGCGAGGAAGTCCGCGACCCCGCCCGCACAATCCCGCGCGCGATCCCGCTCGCCCTGGGCATCACCTTGGCTGTCTACGCCATCGTTGCGGTCGCCGCGCTCGCGGTATTGGGGCCTGTGCAACTGGCACAGGCGGAGGCTCCTTTATCGGAGGCTGTGCAGGCCGCCGGAACGCGTTGGCTGTTGCCCGTCGTGCGGATCGGCGCAGCCGTCGCGGCTCTAGGTTCGCTGTTGGCGTTGCTTTTAGGGGTGTCACGCACCACCTTCGCTATGGCGCGCGACCGCCACCTGCCGCACCAATTAGCCGCGGTACACCCGAAATTTCAGGTACCGCACCGTGCTGAGCTGTTAATCGGTTTGGTCGTAACGGTTTTGGCGGCCACTGCCGATCCGCGCAGTGCAATCGGCTTCTCCTCCTTCGGGGTGTTGGTCTACTACGCGATCGCCAACGCGTCCGCACTCACCCTGCACCACGATGAGGGTCGCCCCGCTCGTCCGGTCCCAGCGATCGGACTCCTTGGATGCCTCGTCTTGGCGTTCGCACTACCGATGACCTCCGTGATCTCGGGAGCCGCAGTAATCGTTGTGGGCGCCGCTGCCTATGTAATCCGCCGAACCCACCGCGCCGCCCGACAACGACGAGCGCTGTCCACGCCGCACAGCAAGAAGACAAACGCCAACTGAATTGCGCTTATCCAATGAGGCTTCACAAGACTCAGCCAACGTGCCTGACCGCTCGTTCGCATCGAGTAGGTTATCGCCGGGGCTCCTATTGGCATCGTTGCCAAGCGATTACTTGTCGCTGAAGGCGGGCCGCCTGAGTGGGCCGCAGCGTTGACTTAGGGGCCTCAGAGCGACTGACGCCGACAATGCGGTGGACCGCGGGAAGATCACCGCCAGTCGGCGCGCCCATTGGGTAACGCTGATCGAGAACGATGCGCACATGGCCGAGGTATCGGCCGGCATCCCCGACGAAATCGCGGTCCCGCTGTCCGACGTCGGACACAGCGCCGAATGTCAGCGGCGGCAACATGGCCGAAGCCGGGCAGTCTACTGATTGCCGGCTTCTTCGGCTGGCCAGACGTTGCCTGGCACCGGAATTCGACGAGGTTTCGTTTCAGGCTCCCACCGGGCTCGGGTATCGCGGAGCGCTGCTTTCGACAACAGCTGGTCCGGCTGGTGTTCGCAATGGTCGGCTGCGGACGCGCTGGGGCCACCAGAACCAGCGGCCCAGCAGTGCGGCAATCGATGGTGTCATGAATGAGCGCACAACCAGAGTGTCGAACAGCAGTCCCATACCGATGGTGCTGCCGACTTGGGCGAGGATCAGCAAGGCGCTGAGGCCGAAGGAGATCATGGTGAAGGCGAACACCAGGCCGGCTGAGGTGACGACGGCGCCGGTGCCGGCCATGGATCGGATGATGCCGGTCTTGATCCCGGCATGGAGTTCTTCTTTGAATCGCGACACCAGTAGCAGGTTGTAGTCCGACCCCACCGCCAGCAGGATGATGACCGACATTGCCAGAATCATCCAATGCAGTTGGATGCCCAGGATGTACTGCCACAGCAGCACCGACAGCCCAAACGAGGTACCCAGAGAAAGCAGCACGGTGCCGACGATGACCGCGGCGGCGATCACGGCGCGGGTCAAGACCAGCATGACGATGAAGATCAGGATCAGTGCTCCCGCTCCGGCGATCAGCAGGTCGTAGGCGGATCCCTCTTTCATGTCTTTGGCGGTGGCCGCGGTGCCGGCGATATAGATGCGGGCGTCTTCCAACGGGGTGCCTTTGATGGCCTCGAAGGCGGCGTTGCGGATCGCGTCGACGTGGGCGATGCCCTC
>DASQRI010000084.1:0-16978 GCA_035642975.1 Mycobacterium sp. | reverse complement strand
CCGCCGATGCCGGCCAGCATGTCGGTGCCGGAGCCGGGCCGGCAAGCCGAGATCGCGCCCGCCACGTCGCCATCGGTGATCAGCCGGATGCGCGCCCCGGTGCTGCGGACGTCCTCGATCAGCTGCGCGTGCCGCGGCCGGTCCAGGATGCACACCGTCATGTCCGGCACCGACAGTCCCTTGACCTTGGCGACCGACCGGATGTTGTCGGCGATCGGCGCGGTGATGTCCAGCACGTGCGCCGCGTCGGGGCCCACCGCGATCTTGTTCATGTAGAACACCGCCGACGGGTCGAACATCGAGCCGCGGTCGGCCACCGCGAGCACCGCGATGGCGTTCGGCATGCCTTTGCTCATCAGCGTGGTGCCGTCGATCGGGTCGACGGCGAAGTCGCAATCCGGGCCGTCACCGTTGCCGACTTCCTCGCCGTTGTAGAGCATCGGCGCGTGGTCTTTCTCGCCTTCGCCGATCACCACGACGCCGCGCATTGACACCGAGTTCACCAGTTCGCGGATGGCGTCGACGGCCGCCTTATCGCCACCCTCTTTGTCTCCGCGGCCCACCCAGCGACCGGCGGCCATGGCACCTGCCTCGGTGACCCGGACCAGCTCCAGGGCAAGGTTGCGGTCCGGGGCTTCACGACGAGAAGCTGCGTTCATGGTTGCCGATTGTCCCAGAGGCGGGTTGCCGCTCGGGAGCTGGGATACTCGTGATGTGACGACGCAGCCGGAGCCGACGGCCAGACCGGCCAAGCCCCGGCTGCTGCAGGACGGCCGGGATATGTTCTGGTCGATCGCGCCGCTGGTGGTGGCCTGCATCATCTTGGCGGGCATGGTCGGGATGTGCACGTTTGCCCCGAGCGGGACCAACCGCGGACAGGTGCCGTCCTACGACGCGGCCGCAGCGCTACGAGCCGACGCACAGACCCTGGGCTTCCCGGTCCGGTTGCCGCACCTGCCCGAGGGCTGGCGGTCCAACTCCGGGGGCCGTGGCGGCATTGCAGACGGTCGAACCGATCCGTCGACCCGTCAGCGGCTGCGCGCGGTGACCTCCACCGTCGGTTACATCAGCCCCACCGGGATGTATCTGAGCCTGACCCAGAGCAACGCCGACGAGGACAAGCTCGTTGGCTCCATCCACCCGTCGATGTACCCGACCGGGACCGTCGACGTCCACGGCACTCGCTGGATCGTCTACCAGGGCGACGGCGGTGTCGAGCCGGTGTGGACGACCCGGCTGAGCAGCCCGGCCGGTCCGGCCCAGGACGCGATCACCGGTGCCGGCAGCACCGATGAGTTTCGTACGCTTGCGGCGGCCACCCAGTCACAGCCGCCGCTACCGGTACACCGGTAGCAAGACCGAGCCTGCACACCAGTAGAGAGGGACACTGCATGAGCCCACTGGAAGCCGACCTCACTGGTTGGTCAGCGGCACCCTTCACCGGTGGCGGCTACACCCACGACGTCTACCGCAAGGGCGAAGGGCCTGGCGTGGTGCTGATTCCCGAGGTACCGGGCATCCATCCCGGTGTCCTGGGGCTGGGAAATCACTTGGTGGACAACGGTTTCACTGTGGCGATACCGTCGCTGTTTGGCGAGCCCGGCCGTCCGGTCTCGGTCGGTTACACACTTGATTCTCTCCGACGTGTTTGTGTGGCAAGGGAATTCGCCGCGCTCGCGACCAACAAGCACCGGCCGGTAGCGGATTTCCTGCGCGCGTTGGCCCGCGACCTCAATGCATCGACACCCGGCAAAGGCGTCGGTGTGATCGGCCAGTGTTTCACCGGTGGATTCGCGCTGGCCGCCGCGGTCGACGACAGCGTGCTGGCACCGGTGCTCAGCCAGCCGTCGACGCCGTTCCCGCTGACCCCGCGCATGCGGCGTGATGCGGGCCTCAGCGACGTCGAGCTGAACGCATTCAAAGACCGCGCCACCAAGGAAGGCGTCTGCGCGATGGGTTTGCGATTCAGCAAGGACTTCATGTCACCTCGCGAGCGGTTCACCACGCTCAAAGAACGGCTCGGCGACGCGTTCGAGGTGATCGAGATCGACTCCGGCCCAGGCAATGAGCATGGCTTTACCCGGGCGGCGCACTCGGTGCTGACCCTTGAGGTTCGCGAGGTCGACGGCCACCCGGCCTACGAGGCGCGCAAACGGGTGGTGAAGTTCCTCAAGGAGCGGCTGGTTTAGCTGATTGGTGCGCCTTCCAGCGCGTCAGCCAACCCGGTTTGGGGTCCTTGTCCACGGGTTCTTCCAGTTCCACGCCCTTGTACACCGCCAGGTAGACATCGATGGTGGTGACGATGACGATCATCAGCACCGGGCCGATGACGATGCCCCACGGGCCGAACATCGCGATGCCCGCGAACACGGCAAGCAACATCAGCGCCGGATTGAGCCGGGCATCGCGCGGAACCAGGATCGGGCGCAAAAAGTTGTCCAGGTTCGTGACCACCAAGAGATGCCAAGCGATGACAAAGATGCCGCCGATGATGTTGCCGTAGAAGATCATTCCGATACCGAACGGGATGGTGACGATACCGCCGCCGAGCGGAATGATGGACAGCGCGGTCAACAGAATCGCGAATATGAAGAATCCGTGGTGGAATCCGGCCACGTAGACGGATGCGGCTCCGGCCACCCCTTGGCAGAGCGCGATGACGAACTGGCCGTTCACGGTGCCGCGCACCATGGAGCCGATCTTTCGCAGGTATAAATCGGTGACGTCTTCGCCGAGCGGATTGAGTCGGCGGATCAGAATGAGGATTTTCTCGCGGTTGGTCAGCAGCGCGACAAATACGTACAAGAAGATGATGGCCGAGGTCACGGCGCCGAAGAGGCTGCCGGCCGTGTCCTGCAGGAAGTGCAGGGTCCATTCACCCGCCTTCTGCGCAACGGTCACCATCGTCTTTCGCAGCGACTCCGCGGTGACCGTTGCGTGCGCGAACGGTACCCGCGCCAAGAACTTATTGACGGCCTGCAGGCTGGTGTCGCCAAGATCGCTGAGATCGGTTCGCTGCACCCAGCCCGCGACATGAGTCACCATCCGAGAGACCTGGACGATCGCCAGCACCACCAACAGGCCGACCGGCACGATGACGACGGCCAGAGCCGAGAGCAGTGTGCAGGTGGCCGCCAGGCCGCTACTCAGCCGACGGTTGAACCAATTGAAAAGCGGTGTAAATAAATACGCCCCGACGGCGCCCACCACGATGAGGACGAAGTAATTGCGGAGGAAGTAGCCGGCGAACAGCAGGCTGATAATGGTGATGACGGCCAGGGCCCGTTTCTGGGTGAGCGTGAATTCCGTGTTCATCGCCGACCCTCCGGGTTGGTGTCGATCTGAACCTTACGGCGCTGCTAGACCAGCACGCTCTAGCAATTAGGCGCGACAGGCGCCGTCCCGTTGGTGTTCAGCCAAGCGTCGGGGACAAATCCAAGATCCCGGCCGGTGGCCTCCGAGCGAACTTTGTCCCAGACGGCGACATGGTCGCCGCCCGCGGACCGGTCCCCGGCCGTCGACGATGTCTTTCAGACGGCTGATTGTCCGGTCCACGTCCGCATAGAGGTCGTCGCGGCTGCTGAGCATTTCCAGGATGTCGCCGCCGCCTCGCCGCTCTTCCGGGTCGAGCGAGCGCAGCGCGGGCTCGAGATGGTTGAGGATGTGACGCTGCTGGTCATGGTCCAGGGGCTGCTGCTTGGTCACCAGATCGATGAGATCGGTGAGGTAGGACAGCGGGGCGGCCGGCGGCTCCGGCATGGGATCTGGCAACGGCGGTGCGGCGGACAAAGTCGCCAGGCCTCCCGCCAGCACCAGGGCGGCCCGGTCCCGGGCGGCCGGGTCGGAATAGTCGACGATCTGGTGTTCGGCGATGCGTCGTGGCAGGGCTTTCGGCGGCGTCTCCACGGCGACCGGAAGCACCGGCTTCTGCAGCGAATCCGCCCAATCGAATTCACGCCGACAGGCAGTCGAATTCAACGCCTCGCGGGAGATGATCGCGATGAATGTGTCGCAGTCGGCTATGCGCCGCAAGATTTCGCTCCACCAGTCCTGGCCGCCGTGCAGCGACGAGTCATGCCAGATCTCATATCCCAGCACCCGAAGATGCTCCGCCAGTTGCTCGACGTCCGGCTTGTTCTGGCGGGCGTAAGAGATGAAGACTTTGCGCACGGGCACTCCGCAGTGGTATTTGCTCGTCCATTATGGACGCAGCCGAGGTAGTTTGCGCCCGGAATCTGCGTTGATCGATAAATATCGCTATTTGGCGTCAATCGCCGACGACGGCGCTTTTCGCGGCCTGCCGCGCACGCTGATCGGCGATGAATCGGATCGACATACGTTGCAGCAGACCGGGAGCCAACCGCGCGAACACCCATGACGCGTATGCCTGCTTGGGTTTCACCAGCAACGCCTTGTTCGCGCCGATCGCCCTCAGCGTGTCGCCGGCCAGCCGGTCGGCGCTGTAGGCGCTTTTCATGCCCTGCCCGCGTAGGTAGTAGTCGCGACCGACGAAACCACCGATCGCGCCCTTGTCCAGAATCGGGGTCTCGACTGCTCCCGGGCACACCGCCAGCACGCCCACCCCGCGCGGGATGGCCTCCGAGCGCAGCGCCAGCGACAGCCCCACGATCGCGTGCTTGGTCATCACATAACTGGTGATCTGACCGGCGGCGGTCAGCCCGGCCATCGACGCGGTGTTGACGATGTGACCATGCCCCTGCCGCAGCATCACCGGGTAGGCGGCCGTCACCCCGTGCACCACGCCGCGAATGTTGACGTCGATGATGGCGTTCCACTGGTCCAGCGTCAGCAGTTCGGTGTCGCCGCCCCAAGCGATTCCGGCGTTGTTGAACATCAGGTCGAGCCGTCCGGCGCGGGCGACGACGGTCTCGACGGCCGCCGTCACCGCGGCCGCGTCGGTCACGTCGAGGGTGGCCGATGTCGCGCTGCCGGGACCGTGCAGGCTTTCGGCGGTGCGGGCCGCCGCGGCGCCGTCGACATCGGTGCAGACGACGTGCGCGCCCGCGGCGACCAGGGCGCGGGACAGCGCCGCTCCGATGCCCGAGCCGGCGCCGGTGACGATCGCCTGCTTGCCGGCGAAATTCACTGTGCGGCCGCTTTCATGATGTGGCCCAAGAGGTCTGGGTAACGCTTCATGTGCGCACCGCCGTTGAGGTCGAGCACCTCGCCGGTCAGCCACGGCGCCTTGCACACGAACACCACGGCCTCGGCGATGTCCTCGGGAGTACCGGCCCGGCCCAGCGGGGTGTTCTCCAGGTATTCGTCGAGCAGACCGGGAATGTGGGTGGCCGGCTCGGTGAGCGGAGTGTGCACGAACCCGGGCGCGACGGCGTTGACCCGAATACCCTGCGGCGCCAACTCGAGTGCGGCGACCTGCGTCAGCATCGACAGCCCGGCCTTGGCCGCGCAGTAGGCGCTCATCGCCGCGGCGGGCTGGCGGCCGTTGAGCGAACTGATCGACACCAGCGAACCTCCGTCGTGCATGTGCGGTGCGGCGTGCTTGATCACCAGGAAAGAACCGGTGAGGCAGACATCGACGACCGAGCGGAAATCTTCGACGGGCAGGTCGGTGATCAACCCGACGCCGCTGTAACCGGCGGTGTTGACGACGACGTCGAGCGCGCCGGCGTGCTCGAACAGGGCTCGTACCGAATTCTCGTCGGTGACATCGACCGTCGCGGCGGTGTGCGGATCGCCGAGCTCGGCGGCGACGGCACGTGCGCCGTCGGTGTTGCGGTCGGCGACGGTCACCCGGCAGTGGTCGGCGGCCAGTGCGTGCGCCACCGCCCGGCCGATGCCCGAGGCGCCGCCGACCACTAGGGCTTTTCGGGTGATTGGTCCGCTCATTCGTGCCCCCAATCAGGCCGTGGGTCATTCCATTTGGCGGTGATCACCCGCCACGGGTCGGCGTAGTGGCCGGGGTAGCGGTAGTACGGCGAGCGCCGCTTGAGCAGCGTGTGGGCCAGCGGCGCTCCCAGCCGCGCCGGGTAGCGTCGCCAGCCCATCCGCTCGGCGGTCTCGGCAAGCAGCTGTGGCCACGAAACCCGTTGGAAGTCAAGCGCTTCCGCCGAACGCTTGGTGTCCATCCAGTCGGTGCCAAACCAGTCGGCGTCGCTGTCCGGGTCGCCCTTTCGCCCGGCGGGTATCCCGCCGACCAAGCCCATCGCGGCCGCTGTGGACGGGGCGATGTCGCCCTGGACCAACCGGTGCGACTCGTCACCGCCGATCAGCAGGGTCTCGCCGATCACCGGCGCGGTGGTGGCGGCGACGAAAGCCCGGGCCACGTCGCGCACGTCGACGGTCTGAATGCGGCCGTCGACGGGCAGCGAGGCCTCGAAGTAAATGGTGTCCAGGTCGAGGTTTAACGGCGGCTCGGCGGTGAGCACGCCGCCCAGTCGCAGCACGACCCAGTCCAGACCGCATCCGCGCACCAACTGCTCGGCCTCGACCTTGTGGGCGCCGTAGATGTCGGATGGTCGTAATGCGGTGTCCGCGGTCAGCACTCCGGTGACATGGTGTGGGTTGCGGGCGCCGTAGGCGGCGACGCTGGAGGCCAGCACGAATCGCGGGGGCGCCGGTAATGCGCTGGCGGCATTGACCAGAAACCCGGTCGCGTCGACGTTGACGCGGCGGGCCAACTCCCGCCGCGCGTAACACACCGGCGGGATGATCGCGGCGAGGTGGATGATCGCCGCCGGTGAGACCGCGCGCAGCAGCGCGGTGACCGCGTCCGGATCGGTGAGGTCGGCCCAGCGCACGTCTGGGGCCGGCAGAGCGGCCGCCGCCTTACGGTTGGCCGGCACATCGAGATCGGTGGCGACGACGTGGCGACCGTCGGCCCGCAGCTGTCGCACGGTCTCCGAGCCGACCAGTCCAAACGCCCCGGTGACCAGCACAGTCTGCGTCATGGGCGCCGACTCCTCCTCATCGCTTCGCTCTGCATCGTCATCGGCGGGTCATGGCGCATTACGCTACACGCGGACGCGGAATACCCCTTTACTCGGCCACGGCTGGTGCGACAACGGCTATCGGTTGCGGATAGGCGGCGGCTTTCATCTGGTCGAACAGCTCGGTGTAGTAGCTCAGGCATTCGGCCATCGCCTGCTCGGTGGTGAACAGCGGCCGGTAGCCGAGGTCGCGGGTGGCCTTGGCCACCGAGAAGTAGTTGTCCAAATACAGCCGCTCGACGGCCAGCGGCTCCAGCGGTGGCTGCGGCAGCCCGAACCGGAAATGCAGCCGCTGCCAACCCAACATCGCCGCGCGAACCGCGGCGCCGGATATCCGCAGCCGCGGCAGCCGCTCTCCACACGCCGCGATCACCGGCCGGGCGAACTCGAACATGTTCACCGGTTCGGCGTCGTTGATGAAGTACGCTTGCCCGGGTGCGGTTCCACCCGGCACCAGGTGTCGCGCGGCCAGGACGAAGCCGTGAATCAGGTTGTGCACGTAAGAGTTATCCAGGCGGGCGGCCTTGCTTCCCACCAGCACCTTGACGTGGCCGGCCAAGACACTTTCGAAAACCTTGAGGAACATCGTCTGATCGCCGCGGCCCCAGATTCCGCTCGGGCGTATCGAGCACGTCAGCATCCCATCAATTCCGTTCTGGGACAGCACAAATCGCTCAGCGACCACCTTGGTCTCGGTGTAGAGGTCGCTGAACCGGTCGGTGTAGGGCAGCGTCTCGTCGCCTCCGGAAATGGGCTTGCCGCCCATCACGACGCTGTTGGACGCTGTGTAGACGAACCGCTTCACCCCTGCGGCCTGCGCGGCGTGCACCAAGTTCTTCGTCCCGTCGACGTTGGCGGCGAAACTGCGCTGCCGGTAGTCCTCGGTGACCGAGGCACCCCCCATCAACTCGATGAGCGCCGCGGTGTGGAAGACGGTGTCGATGCCGTCGACCGCGGCCGCGACGACGTCCCGGTCGCAGATGTCGCCCTGCAGTACCTCCAGTCCGGGCTGGGCGGGCAACGGCGAGGGCGCACGGTCGAAGGGCCGCACCTGGTAGCCGCGGTCCAGCAGGGTGGTCACCAGGTTGGCGCCAACAAACCCCGAGCCGCCGGTGACAAGGACCCGGCCCAGTTGGGTGGTCAGCGATGCGTCAGAAATCTCAGCCATGCTGCCGAGGATAACTGAAACGTGTTCCAGTTTTGGAGTCAAACCGCAAAATTGATTGCGTTGTCAAGAATCTTCCGGTTCGCCGGCGGCCAGCGCATCGGCGACCCGCTTACGGGCTCCAGCTAAGTGTTCTTCGCAGCGTTTTGCCAGCTGTTCGCCTCTTTCCCACAGCTCTAGCGACGCATCAAGGTCCAGCCCGCCCTGCTCGAGAAGTCGCACAACTTCGATCAGTTCGTCCCGGCATTTTTCATACCCGAGCTGACTAATAGGTGTAGCTTCGTCACTCGCCATCGGTCGGTCCCTCGCTCACTGCCGCGATCGCGCCATCACCGACCCGCACCCGCAACCTGGTACCCGGCGGAGCATCGTCGGCGCAGCGCAGCACCGCCGCGGGCCCCTTCGCCGGAACAGTCTGCACCACGGCGTAGCCGCGGGCCAGGGTGGCCGCCGGACCCAGCGTGGCCAGCCGGGCCGACAGGTGTGCGACGCGTTCGGCTTCCACGTCGATCAGCCGGGCGATATCCCGGCGAACCGCCGACCGGGCGCGGTGAATCTCCTCGGCGCGCACTGCCAGCGCCGCCAACGGCTCCGCCAACACCGGTCGGCTGCGCAATTGTGCGAGCACGCGCTCTTCGCGGGACACCCAGTTGCGCAGCGCCTGGGCGCTGCGTCGACGCAGGTCATTAAGCAAGTGCTGCTCCGCCGCGGTGTCCGGAACGATCCTCTTGGCGGCATCGGTGGGAGTGGCGGCGCGCAGATCAGCCACCAGGTCGCACAGCGGATTGTCGGGCTCGTGACCGACCGCACTCACCACCGGGGTGCGACAGGCCGCGATCGCGCGGCACAGCGTCTCGTCGGAGAACGGCAGCAGGTCCTCCACGCTGCCGCCGCCGCGGGCCACCACGATCACGTCGACGTCGGGGTCGGCGTCGAGTTCGCGCAGCGCCGTGACGATTTGGGAAACCGCGGTCGGACCCTGGACCGCGGTGTTGCGGACGGCGAACCGTACCGCGGGCCACCGGGCGGCGGCCACCGTCGTCACGTCGCGCTCGGCGGCGCTGGCCCGGCCGGTGATCAGCCCGATCGTGGTGGGCAGGAAGGGAAGTGGCCGCTTGAGCCGCGGGTCGAAGAGCCCCTCGGCGTCCAGCAGCTGGCGCAGCCGCTCGATGCGGGCCAGCAGCTCGCCGATGCCTACCGCGCGTATCTCGCTGAGCCGCAACGTCAAAGTGCCGCGACCGGTGAAGAAGTTCGGCTTCCCGCAGACCACCACCTGCACACCCTCGACCAGCTTGACCGGCGCACGGTCCACCAGGTCGCGCGGAGCGGTCACGGTCAGCGACATGTCGGCGGCGGGATCGCGCAGCACCATGAAGACCGTCTTGGCGCCCGGCCGGACATTGATCTGGGTCAGCTGGCCCTCAACCCAGACCGTGCCCAGTCTGTCGATCCAGCCCGCGATCCGGATCGCAACCGCGCGAACCGGATACGGGTTCTCGGCCGAGTTCGCCGAACCAGCGTTGTTGGCGGCCGTGGCGGTCACTTCGCTGTCGCGCGCGTGATCCTGTTGGCGAGCAGCGTCTGGAACGGCGCACGTGCTTTGGTGGCCTCCTCGTAGGCCAGCAGCGCCTCGAGCTCGTCGAGGTCGAGTGTTTGCAGCCGGGCCCGCAACTGGGCCAGCGTCAGCGTTTCGTAGTCGAGTTCGTCGGCCACCGCGGGCGCGGCCACCGTCGGCTTCGCGGCCGGCTTCCTCGCCCGCGTGACCGGCTGAGTCGGGGGATCAGCCGCCGCACCGCCGGCCGAGTCGGGCGTCGTATACAGCGCGAACCGGCCTTCTGCGCGACCCTCGCCGTCGAGGGTGACGTCGGGTTCGTCCTCGTCGAAATCCTCGTCGAACGTCGCCCATTCCGGCTGCTCGTCCTTGGGCGGGAAGATGTGCTCCAGGGTGGCATCGCCCTTGATCACCAGCTCGGCCAGGTTCTGCTGGAACCGCATCACGACATGCGCGGCCGTGCTGGCCAGCGTCATCGGATACATCAGGATGGTTTTCGGCAGCTTGATGGTCTCCTCGACGGCGAATGTCGCCGCGCCCACCAGCAGCCGGAATCCATACGGTGCAGTAGCCATGCGGTCAAGACTGCCTTAACCGGCGGTCAACGCCAAGCCGACAGCGCGAGCTGGGCTCCACGAGATGTGCAGAGTGGTGTCGGCAGAAAGTAACCTGGTTGGCATGCCACCGACCGTGAACATGGGCCCGAACATCGGCATCAGGCTGGGCGCCGCCGGCTCGGCGGTCCAGCCGGTGACCGGTAAGCGGGTGCTGCTGGCCGAGCCGCGCGGGTACTGCGCCGGCGTGGACCGCGCCGTCGAGACGGTCGAGCGCGCGCTGGAAAAGCACGGCCCACCTGTCTATGTCCGGCACGAGATCGTGCACAACCGCCACGTGGTCGAGACGCTGGCCAAGGCCGGGGCGGTTTTCGTCGACGAGACCGACGAGGTTCCCGAAGGCGCGATCGTGGTGTTCTCCGCACACGGCGTCGCTCCGACCGTGCATACGTCGGCCGCCGAGCGGAAGCTGCAGGTCATCGACGCCACCTGCCCGCTGGTGACCAAGGTGCACAACGAGGCCAAGCGCTTCGCCCGCGACGACTACGACATCTTGCTCATCGGTCACGAGGGCCACGAGGAGGTCGTCGGCACCGCCGGCGAGGCTCCCGACCACGTACAGCTGGTGGACGGCCCAGGCGCGGTCGACGGCGTGACGGTTCGCGATGAGGACAAGGTGATCTGGCTGTCGCAGACCACGCTGTCCGTCGACGAGACCATGGAGACCGTCCAGCGGCTGCGCGCGCGCTTCCCGAAACTGCAGGACCCGCCCAGCGACGACATCTGCTACGCCACCCAGAATCGCCAGGTCGCGGTGAAGGCGATGGCACCCGAGTGTGAGCTGGTGATCGTCGTCGGGTCGCGCAATTCGTCGAACTCGGTGCGGCTGGTCGAGGTCGCTCTGGGCGCCGGTTCGGCAGCGGCCCATCTGGTGGACTACGCCGACGACATCGACCCGGCGTGGCTGGACGGTGTGACGACCGTGGGGGTCACTTCCGGTGCATCGGTGCCGGAGGTGCTGGTGCGCGGTGTGCTGGAGCGGCTGGCCGAATGCGGCTATGCCGTCGTGCAGCCCGTGACGACGGCCAACGAGACGTTGGTGTTCGCGCTACCCCGGGAGATCAGGCCGGCCCGCGGCGTTTAGACGTCGTACTCCCAGGAATCGGTGGCGGTCTCGCGCGGCCGCCGTGGGCGCGACGTGGGCTCGTTGCGCGGCTCCTCGGTCCGGTACCGCACCTGCGAAATCGGGTGGTGCGTCGCGGTCGCGCGGGACGCCCCGTTCGGCACCGATCTGCCGCGCGGCTCGGGCAGCGCGACGGGTTCGTAGGGCTCCACGGGGTCGTAGGGGTCGAAGCGGCTGCTGCGGCTGGCCGGGCGACCTGGACGAGCATGGGGGTCACGGCGGATTTCCCGGGGTGGCCGACCGGGTAGATCCGGATCGCGGGGCACCCTGCCGCGCCGTGGCCGCTCGGGGGCATCGAAGTCGCGGGTCTGGATCGTGCGTCGACGCCGGGCGCGCTCACGCGGCGATTCGATCGCGTCATCCAGCGGCGGCCGAGTAGGCCGGGAACGCGACGTCGCGGGCCGCTTGCCGGTTCGCCTGCTGTCGGTCGGCCTCCCGGAACGTTCCACCGCGTGCGCTCGGCGCGAAGCCCGCTTGGCGGCTTCGTCGACCGTCTCGTCGTCGGTGGACTCGCGGCCGAAAAATGCCGTCAGCTTCGCGGCGAACCCGAGTTTCCCGGCGGCGGGGTCGGCTCCGGCTGCTTCGGTGGCATCGGCCGCTGCGGAAGCGTGCGAGCGGGTGGCCATGCCCAGGTACCACCGAACCAAGCCAACCACCAGCACGCCGGCCGAAGTGAACAGCATCAGCGGGAAGCGCTCGATCAGCGGATAGCCACAGTTGATCAGCAGGTCTTTCAGGCCGGTGAATTTTGCGCCGTGAAACAGGAAGTAGGCGCCGGGCACCGCACAGAACAAGATCAGCGGCGGCTGGATGACCGCGGTGAAGAGCCCGGACTGGCGCACGGCCAGCACCGCAGCCACGCAACCGGCCACGTAAAGCGCGGAAAAGGCGACGGTCAGCTCTTTACCCGATCCGGCGTCGAAAGCGAAGCCGACGGCCGCGCCGGTGACTGCGACCACGACCGCGGCCCACCACGGCACACCAGGGATCTTGGGAATTATCGAGCGGTGATCTGTCGCCACCGCCGATTGCGCCCGCTGTGCTGACACACGTTGACCGTACCGGCTCGGCGCCCAAAGGCTGGTATAGACCTCGTTAGCATCCCGTGGGCGTGCCACGTATCCCGCGGCTGTGCGTCGGTGGCGGGTTTGCGGGGTTCTCCTACACTTGAGTCCCTGTGAGCCTGAGCCTCGGGATTGTGGGTTTGCCGAACGTCGGCAAATCGACCCTGTTTAACGCCCTGACCAGAAACAACGTGATCGCCGCCAACTATCCGTTCGCGACGATCGAGCCGAACGAGGGCGTGGTGCCGCTGCCCGATCCTCGGTTGGCGACGTTGGCGGAGATGTTCGCCTCCGAGCGCATCGTGCCGGCGCCGGTGACTTTCGTCGACATCGCCGGGCTGGTTGCCGGTGCGTCCGAAGGGGCCGGCCTGGGCAACAAATTCCTGGCCAACATCCGCGAATGCGACGCGATCTGCCAGGTGGTCCGGGTGTTCTCTGACGACGATGTGACTCACGTCGCCGGGCAGGTGGACCCGAAGTCCGACATCGAGGTCGTCGAAACCGAGCTGATCCTGGCTGATCTGCAGACGCTCGAGCGTGCGGTGCCCAGGCTGGAGAAAGAGGCCCGCAACAGCAAGGAGCGCAAACCGCTTTACGAGGCCGCGCTGGCCGCGCAGCAGACGCTCGATGGCGGGACGACGCTGTTCGCTGCGGGGGCCGATGCCCTGCTGCTGCGGGAATTGAATCTGCTGACCATCAAACCCTTCCTGTACGTGTTCAACGCCGACGAATCGGTGCTCACCGACGCCGATCGGGTCGCCGATCTCCGTGCGCTGGTGTCGCCCGCGGACGCGGTCTTCCTGGACGCCAAGATCGAGGCCGAACTGATCGAGCTCGACGATGAGTCGGCCGCCGAGCTGCTGGAGTCGATCGGTCAGACCGAGCGCGGCCTGGATGCGTTGGCCCGGGCCGGTTTTCACACTTTGAAGCTGCGGACCTTCCTGACCGCGGGGCCCAAGGAGTCGCGGGCGTGGACTATCCACCAGGGCGATACCGCGCCGAAGGCGGCCGGG
This sequence comes from Mycobacterium sp., assembly GCA_035642975.1. Classification (GTDB taxonomy): domain Bacteria; phylum Actinomycetota; class Actinomycetes; order Mycobacteriales; family Mycobacteriaceae; genus Mycobacterium. Next base: position 3,479 of record DASQRI010000084.1, on the reverse strand, counting down.
GTGATCCACACCGATTTCGAAAAGGGCTTCATCAAGGCCGAGATCGTCTCCTATGACGACCTGGTCGACGCCGGGTCGATGGCCGCGGCGAAGTCCGCAGGCAAGGTGCGCATGGAGGGCAAGGATTACGTGATGGCCGACGGCGACGTCGTGGAGTTCCGCTTCGGATCAACGTCTACGAGCAAGAGTTGATGTCGGCGGTGGCGCGCTCTCCTAGTATCCGACCATGCAGACGCTCCTCTTCGCTCTGGGGCTGATCCTCTTTCTCCTCGGTCTCGTGACGGGCTTGGCAATTCCGGCCCTGAAGAACCCGCGGATGGGGCTGGCCAGTCACCTGCAAGGCATGACGAACGGCCCGCTTCTCATCGTCATCGGTCTGCTGTGGCCACATCTCGATCTGGCGCACGTTTGGCAGGTCGTCGTAGTGGCCCTGCTGGCGTACGGCACGTACCCAAACTGGTTGGCAACCCAACTCGCAGCGATCTGGGGCGCCGGTCAAAGGTTCGCGCCGGGCGCGGCGGGCGCCCATGTCGCATCTGCCGCCAAGGAGAGCATCGTCAACGTCCTGCTCGTATCGCTGGCGCCCGCCACGATCGCAGCCAGCATCATCCTCCTCGTCGGTCTCTTGCGGTGACGCCCATCGTGCCGAGTGGCGATCAGGGGTCGGCCGACGGCGACGTCGTCGAGTTCCGCTTTCAGACAAATTAAGGCGGCGAGTCTGCCGCGCGCTGGTCGCTGACGAACGAGATCGCGTCGCCGATGGGCGGGACCGAATCGCAGATAATCGCGAGCAAACGGGTGACGATCGAGAGCGGCGTGCGAACGTACCTGAGGGTGCGGCTGCGCAGCGTGAGCGCGAGCGACTGCAACGCATCGACGAACGGACGGAGCGCAAGAAAGCCGCCACCAGACGGGAAAACGCCAAAATTTGGCGAGCGGTGGCTGGAACCCGGCGCAGTGTCGAAGGCCTCCCGACTTCGCCGGTACCGGATGGGCATGGGCGTCAAAAGCACGCCTCAGATTGCGTCAGGAGGCCCGAAAACGCGGGAGGTAACATGGCCCCGGCAACAGGCCGTGGCTGATGAGAGAGATCATTAAGATGCCCTGCGAGCAGTACCCAGAGAACGACCCGCTGACGGGCCGCTACAGCGGATGACCGCCACCGTCTGCATTCCGTGGAGGCCGTCAGAGTCGCGGATGAAACCGTACGAACGCGTGCGTAGATTCTGGGCCGAGAGGTTTCCGGACTGGCCGGTCATCGCGGAGGACAGCGACACCGAGATTTTCAGCCCGAGTCGGGCCCGCAACAACGCCGTTCGCAAGGCCGCCACGGAGATCGTCGTGGTCGCCGACGCCGACACCATTCCCGAGGCCGACAACGTGGTCAGAGCCGTCGCCGACCCCGCCGGCGTGACGTACCCGTTCACGACATGGAGGCTCATCCCGGCCGAGTACGCCGACAGGCCACTCGAGGAGTTCCCGCGGATACCAGCGCTGATCGATCCGCACGCAACTGGCGGGGTAATGGTCACCACGACTGACGAATACTGGCGACTGGGTGGTCAGCCCGAAGAATTTCACGGCTGGGGTTATGAGGATCTAGCCTTCAAATATGTCGCGCAGGCGTTGTCCGAGTGGCGGCGGATTCCAGGCGCTGCATACTCCATCGACCATCAGGCCGACAGTCCCGCCTGGACCAGGGACATAACACGCAACGCGGGCCTGGTGAGGCCCTACCGAATCGCGGCAGACAAGCCGCAGCTGATGAGGGAAATCGTCGACACGCCATATGAGCGGCGTAAGTACGTCAAACTGCCCGAGGCTGACCCGCTGATCGGTCGCTACTTGGGCCGAGGGTACTGGTAATCGGGTCGAGTTCCGACACGGAGCAACAACAATGCCGTCGAAGTAGGCGTCTGATGGACCGCGACGGACGGCGCACGATGACCAGAGCCGTCGAGGGAGCGATGTGACCGACTCGAAGCAGCGGGCATTCACGCCGCTGGGCGAAGGCAGGCTGGGCGCAAACGACGCGGCCCGGCCGGCTAACTAACGTGGCGCGTGTTTAACGGATTCGTTAAACACATCCCTGACCGTCATGCGCGCTCGGCCGTCATGTCCATCTCGATCCAGCCCTGGCACGGGCCGCTCGAGATGTCGGTGTGCATGACGCCGTTGAGCGTTCCGTTAGCTTGAGGCGTGTAACGGACGGTGGATTTGGCCGGAGCCCACTGGATCGAGGTGTCGGGCATCATGCAGTCCCACTGGAAATCGCTGACTTGCGTCCAGGCCGACCCGTCCCAGGTGAATTGCACCGGTTGCGGAACCGTCGGGTTGGTCGGCGGAGGGCCGCTGATGACCGTGGCGATGCACTTTCCGCTCGTACAGCTTGATCGGAATCCGTAGGTCTCAGTGTGCTGGCTCTCAGGCTGACTGGCCGCCACGCTGGTCCCATCCTTGGGACCAACCATGAATGTGATCGCGTACTGGCCGTTCCACGACGGATTGTCGGCGGAGGCAGTCGGAGGAAGCGACGCGGCGGTGGCGAGCAACGCGGCGCACAATGCCACGAGGCTCCTCAGACGATGTGGGGCCATCGGGTTCTCCTATCGGCCCGCAACGGCTTTGAAACTAGGATGCGCCGCAACAACCTTGGATGTATACCCCCACAACCTCTACGTTATTGACCCGACCTAGCCGGCAATCAATAGAACCACTGCCCGGCTTCGGCCATGTTGCCGCCGCTGACATTCGGCGCTGTGTCCGACCTCGGACAGCGGGACCGCGGTTTCGTCGGGGATGCAGGCCAATACCTCGCGCATGTGCGCATCGTTCTCGATTTCGCGTGTTGGCGGATGGGGGCGACTAGTTTTCGGCGTCCGCGACGCCGAGGCGGCCGAGGGTTCTGCTCGTTGGCTCCTCATCTTGCGGCGCAATTGTCCCTATCTCCTGTTCGTAGGGACCCATCTGCTCGTCGCTGAAGGCATAGGGGCTGTTCTTATCGAGGCCACGAACAAAAGTCGTCACCAGAGCGACGAGAAAGACCGTCATGACGGCAAGGCTTTTGTGCCATGTGCTGCGACCGATTGGCCCTTCGGTACGTAACGCCGTGAGGTAGGTGATGCCGATCGGAACGTGCAGCAGAATGGCGGCGAGGAAGCCAGGGCTGTACTTGGCGCGGGCCACGCTAGGGAGGATGACGCCGTGGTCGACCGCTTGCAAGATGCCGAACAGCATGGGCGGTAGTCCCAGCCATTTGATCGCGGGAAAGAAGATCGGCGCGACGTAAAACGGATAGGCGAGAGCAGTATTGATGCAGAGTGATGATTGCCTGTTGAGGGGGTAGTTGTGTGGCTGGTTGCTCTTCATCACGCCCCGATTGGCGTGACCGGGAAAGTAGCCGGGGTCGACGTACTCCTCGTATTGGTGGACTGCCAACGCGAGCGCGTTCATCACCGACAGGGCCCGCAGATTGGGCA
>DASQRI010000083.1:0-8230 GCA_035642975.1 Mycobacterium sp. | reverse complement strand
TGAGCCTCTTCAACCTCACCGACAGTTCGACGATCCCGTTGCCATCGGTGTCGATCGACAGCCTGCTCAGCGACCTGAAGATCTGGCGGAAGTGCTACCCACCCTGTACTAAGGGGCCGCGCGGCGCCGGCGGGCTCTGTCTCGCCGGCACCGCGCGGCGTGGTCAGCCGATCGCTCGCAGACAGTCGCGGGCGATCGCCAGCTCTTCGTTGGTGGGGACCACCAGCACGGTGATCGGCGAGGTGTCAGCCGAAATCCGCCGAGCATCTTTGGCAGATAGCGCGTTTCGCCGCTCGTCGATCTCGATGCCCAACGCCGCCAGCCCGCTCAGCGCGTCGCGGCGCACCGACACGGCGTTCTCACCGACGCCCGCGGTGAAGCTCACCGCATCCGTGCGGCCCAGGATCGCCAGGTACGCGCCGATGTACTTGCGCAGCCGATGGATGAACACGTCATAGCCCAATTGCGCTGACTTGTCGCCGGATTCGATCATCTCCCGCAACCGGCGGAAGTCGCGCTCACCGGCCAAGCCCAGCATCCCGGACTGCTGGTTGAGCATCGACTCGACGTCGTCGACGCTCATGTTCGCCTCGCGGTAGAGGTAGCTCACCACGCTGGGGTCGATGTCGCCGCTGCGGGTGCCCATCACCAGGCCTTCCAACGGCGTCAACCCCATCGACGTGTCGACCGGCCGGCCGCCCGCGATGGCCGACGCGGATGCGCCGTTACCCAGATGCAGCACAATCTGATTCAGATCCCGCAACGGCCGGCCCAAAAAGCCCGCGGCCTGTTCGCTGACGTAGCGGTGTGAGGTGCCGTGGAATCCGTACCGGCGGATCCGCCACTTCTGCGCCAGTTCGCGGTCGATCGCGTAGGTCGCCGCGGCCGCGGGCAGGTCGTGAAAGAACGCCGTGTCGAACACCGCGATATGCGGCACCTCGGGCAGCAGCTTGCGGGCCACCTCGATGGCCTGAATGGCGGGCGGATTGTGCAGCGGAGCCAGCTCCGACAACTGCTTGAGCTTGGCGATAACCGCGTCGTCGACGACGGTCGGCCGGTAGAACGTGGCGCCACCGTGCACCACGCGGTGCCCGACTGCCGCCAGTCCGCACGCCTGCAGATCGATACCGTCGTCGGACAATTTGTCGAAGGCGGCCCGCAGCGCCGCTTCGTGATCGTGGACGGGCGATGACGGCTCGCCGATCTGCTCGACGGTGCCATCAGCCAGCGATCTAGCCGAATCGGGTTCGATCAGTTGGTATTTCAGCGATGACGAGCCGGAGTTCAGCACCAGCACCACGCGGTCAGTGCGCTCCATTGGCGCTGCTCCTCCTCATCGCTTCGCTCTGCATCGTCGTCAGCGCGGAGCACCCTGCGCTTGGATCGCGGTGATCGCAACAGTGTTGACGATGTCTTCGACCAGCGCGCCGCGGGACAGGTCGTTCACCGGCTTGTTCAAACCTTGCAGCACCGGACCGATCGCTATCGCGCCGGCGCTGCGCTGCACCGCCTTGTACGCGTTGTTGCCGGCGTTGAGGTCGGGGAAGATCAGCACGGTGGCCCGGCCGGCCACCAGCGAATCCTGCATCTTGGTTGCGGCGACAGAGGGCTCGACCGCAGCGTCGTATTGGATCGGGCCCTCGACGAGCAGCTCCGGCGCCCGGCTGCGCACCAATCCGGTTGCCTCCCTGACCTTGTCGACATCGGCACCGGTACCCGATTCGCCGGTGGAGTAGGACAGCATGGCCACCCGCGGCTCGATGCCGAATTGGGCGGCGGTCTGCGCGGAGCTGATCGCGATGTCGGCGAGCTGGTCGACCGTCGGGTCCGGGACTATCGCGCAGTCACCGAATGCCAGCACCTGATCCGGTAGGCACATCAGGAAAACACTGGACACCGTCGAAATGCCTGGTGCGGTGCCGATGATCTCGAAGGCCGGTCGAACGGTGTGCGCGGTGGTGTGCGCCGCGCCGGACACCATCCCGTCGACGTGGGAGTTGTGGACCAACATGGTCCCGAAATACGATGCGTCGTGCATGATCTCGCGGGCCTGCTCGACGGTGACACCCTTCTTCGCGCGCAACTGAGCGTACTGCTCGGCGAACTGGTCGCACAAATCGCTGGTGCGGGGGTCGAACACCGTGGCATCGTCCAGGTTGACCCCGAGTTCGGCCGCGCGAGCACGTATCTGGCTTTCGTCGCCGAGGATGGTCAAGTCGGCGATACCACGCTGCAGCAGCCGTCCGGCGGACTTGAGGATTCGATCGTCGTCGCCCTCGGGCAGCACGATGCGCTTGCGATCCGAGCGGGCTTGCTCGCGCAGCTGGTAGGTGAACATCTGCGGCGTCGTGACCTTCGGGATCGGGATCGCCAACTGCGCCAACAAATCCCCGAGGTCCACATGGTCCTCGATCAGCTCCAGCGCGGTGTCGATCTTGCGCTGCGACGACGTGGTGATTCGCCCGCGCGCCGAGCCCACCGCGCTGGCCGTGTCGAAGGTGCCCAATGTGGTGGCGATGATCGGCAGCCGCAGCCGCAGACCGGCCACCAGCGCCCCGGTCGAAGGATGCAGGTCGAACCCGCCGTTGAGGATGATGCACGACAACGACGGAAACCCTTGCGCAGCATGGGCGCTGGCGACGGCCAACACCACGTCCGAGCGGTCGCCGGGCGTGATCACCGCCGCGCTCTCACCCAGCCGCTCCAACACGTGATCAGCCGTCATCCCGGCGACCACCACACCCATCGCTTCGCGACTCAGCAGCGCGGTGTCCCCACTGACCAGTGTCCCGTTCACCGCGCTCTGCAGGTCGGCCACCGTCGGCGCCACCAGCAGCGGCTCGTCCGGCACGACATAGGTTTTGGGGCCGAGCGGGCGCAGCGCCTCGGTGATCGCTGCCAATTGCGCTGGCTCGCAACGGTTGGCCACCACCGCCGCGGTATGCGCGTGCTGGGCATTCAGTTCGGCCAGACACACCTCGACGGCGTGGGCGACTTGCTCGGCGCTGCGATCCTTGGCCCGCACCGCCAGCAACACCGGCGCGCCGAGGTTAACCGCGATGCGGGCGTTCACGCTCAGCTCGGCGGGGCTGGCCACATCGGTGTAGTCGCTGCCCACGATGACCACCACATCGCACTCGGCAGCCATCGAGTGATACCGCTCGACGATGTCGTCGATGGCGGCGTCGCGATCGGCGTGCAGCTGCTGGTAGGTCACGCCGATGCAGCGCTCATAGGGCAGGCCGGCGGTGGTGTGTGCCAGCAGCAGATCAAGGATGTAGTCGCGGTCCTCACCTGCCCGGCTGATCGGCCGGAACACGCCGACCCTGGCTACCGTGGCGGTCAGCCGATGCAAGATCCCCAACGCGATCGTCGACTTACCGGTATCACCCTCCGGCGCCGCGATGTACAGGCTGGAAGCAGGCACGCTGCGGTTCAGCCCAGTCGCCGCAACCGCGGCTCGAGGTCCTTCTGGAAGAGCTCCAGGAATCGACGCTGGTCGTGACCCGGGGCATGGAAGACCAGGTGATTGAGGCCCCAGTCGACGTAGTCCTTGACCTTCGCGACGGCCTCGTCGGGGTCCGATGCCACGATCCAACGCTTGGCGACCTGTTCGATCGGCAGCTCGTCGGCCGCCTTCTCCATCTCCAGCGGATCGTGGATGCTGGTCTTCTGTTCGGCGGTCAGCGACAGCGGCGCCCAGAACCGGGTGTTCTCCAGCGCCAGTTCGGGATCGGTGTCGTAGGAAATCTTGATCTCGATCATCCGGTCGATGTCGTCGGGATTCTTGCCCGCGGCCTCCGCGCCTTCCCTCATGGCCGGGATGAGCTTGTCCTTGTATAGCTCCTCGCCCTTGCCCGAGGTGCAGATGAATCCGTCGCCAGCGCGGCCCGCGTACTTGGCCACCTGCGGCCCGCCCGCGGCGATGTAGATCGGGATGCCGCCCTCGGGCACGTCGTAGATGGAGGCGCCCTTGGTGTGGTAGTACTCGCCCTCGAAGTCCACCCGGTCGCCCAGCCACAGCTCGCGCATCAGCCGCACCGATTCGCGCAGTCGCGCGTAGCGTTCTTTGAACTCCGGCCAGTCGCCCTCGTATCCAGTGGCGATCTCGTTGAGCGACTCCCCGGTGCCCACGCCGAGGAAGATGCGATCCGGGTAGAGGCACCCCATCGTGGCGAAGGCTTGCGCGATGACGGCGGGGTTGTACCGGAAGGTGGGTGTGAGCACCGAGGTGCCCAGCTGGAGGTGTTTGGTGCGTTCGCCGACGGCGGTCATCCAGGCCAGCGAGAACGGTGCGTGCCCGCCCTCGTGACGCCACGGCTGGAAGTGGTCGCTGACCGTTGCGCTGTCCATGCCGTGCGCTTCGGCGGCGACCGCCAGCTCGACGAGTTCGCGCGGCGCGAATTGTTCCGCCGACGCCTTGTATCCAAGTTTGAGTTCAGCCACGCTGTCGTTTCTACTCCTTATCGTCGCGGACCTAGACTCTCGGGCATGGCAGCGGAGTTGAAGGCCATCACCGACACCGTGCATCTCGCCCAGGGCGAGGCGGTGAACTGGCTGCTGGTCGTCGACGACGCCGGGGTCATGCTGGTCGACGCCGGCTACCCGGGTGACCGCGCCGACGTGCTGGCCTCGCTTGGGCAGTTGGGATACGAGCCCGGCGACGTGCGCGCGATCCTGCTCACCCACGCCCATATCGACCACCTGGGTTCGGCGATCTGGTTCGCCAAAACCCATGGCACCCCGGTGTACTGCCACGCCGACGAGGTCGGTCACGCCAAGCGGGAGTATCTGGAGCAGGCATCGCCGGTGGACGTCGCGCTGCGCATCTGGCGGCCCCGGTGGGCATTGTGGGCCACCCACGTCCTGCGTAACGGCGGGCTGATCCGCGAGGGCATCCCGTCCACGCAGCCCCTGACCGCCGAGGTGGCCGCGGAATTACCCGGCCGGCCGATGGCCATCCCCACTCCCGGTCACACCGGCGGTCATTGCTCGTATCTGATCGACGGCGTACTGGCTAGCGGCGACGCGCTGGTAACCGGGCATCCGCTGCTGGCGCGCAGCGGGCCGCAGCTATTGCCGGCGGTATTCAGCCACGACCAGGACGGCTGCATCCGCAGCCTGGCGGCGCTGGCGCTGCTGGACACCGACGTTCTGTTGCCCGGCCATGGCGACGTGTGGCGTGGCCCGATTCGCGAAGCCACCGACCGGGCGACCGCACTGGCGCACTAGCCGGGTCACAATTCGATTACGCTGCACGTCACGGTTCATTAAGAGACACGTGCGTATGCTAAGAATATCGGCCCGGATCTGTGCGATTACTTATCCAAAGTGGGCTGATTTGCGATCCAGTTCACATCGGGCGCCTGAAACGCCTCTCCCACAATGGGTTCCGTAGCCTCGTGTCCTCTCACCTTCGCGTACCTTGGGCATTGGGTCTCGGCAACCTGTAATCGAAGTGCGATTTCAAGGATGCAAACAATGATGAATTTCAGTGCTAAGACCGCGCGCCGGCAAGCGGCCGGTTGCTGTCTTTTCGCCGGTCTGACCGCCAGCACGATTGCCGCGCCGACGGCTTGGGCGGCACCCGACTGCAGCGCCGCCGGGGTGGCCGACACGGTCAGCTCGGTGACCGGATCGGCCAACCAGTATCTCAGCAATCACCCAGGCGCCAATGCCGTCGTGACGGCCGCGAAGAACGAGCCGCGCCCGCAGGCGGAGACCGATCTGCGTGGCTACTTCACCGCACACCCGCAGGAGTACTACGACTTGCGGGGCATTTTGGCGCCGATCGGCGACACCCAGCGTCAGTGCAACACCGCGGTGCTCTCGCCGGATCTGGAGTCGGCCTACAACGAATTCATGGCCGGCTAAGCCGGGGCCGTCAGCCCGAGGTTTTCCCGCAGGGTGTTGCCGCTGTATTCAGCGCGGAATGCCCCACGCTCCTGCAGCAGCGGCACCACGTGGTCGACGAATTCGTCCAGACCGTGCGGTGTCAAGTGGGGCACCAGGATGAAGCCGTCGCACGCGTCGGCCTGGATGTAGCGGTCGATCTCGTCGGCGATATGCGCGGCGGTGCCGACGAATTGCTCACGGCTGGTGATGGCGATGATCAGCTCGCGGATCGAGAGATTCTCCGCCGCAGCGCGTTCCCGGAACCTGCGGGCCACCTCGATAGGGTCACCGTGCCGGACGCGACCCTGGGTGATGCTGGTGTCTCCGGTCGGATCGTCCTCGGGCAGTGGGCCTTCCGGATCGTAATCGGAAAGGTCACGGCCCCAAACCTGTTCGAGCGTCGCGATCGCCGTCGCGCCACTGACCTGCTGATGCCGGATGTACCGCGCCTTGTCGGCAGCCTCGTCGGCAGTATCGCCCAGCACAAAGGTTGCCGCCGGAAAAACCTTGAGGTCATCGGGATTTCGACCAAAGGACGCGGCTCGGCTCTTCACGTCGGCGTAATAGCGCCGGCCATCTTCCGACGATCCGTGCAACGTGAACAGTGCATCGGCGTAATGAGCGCCGAAGTTGCGGCCCTCGTCGGAGTCGCCGGCCTGCAACAGAATCGGATGTCCCTGCGGCCCGGCCGGCAGCGTCGCCACCCCGCGCACCTCGAACTGCGCACCGCGGTGGTCGACCGTCCCGATCCGGGTGGGATCGGCGTAAGTTCCGGCGTCGATGTCCGCCAGCACGGCGTCAGAAGCCCAGCTGTCCCAGAACTCGCGTGTCACCGCAAGGAACTCCTCGGCGCGACGATAACGGTCGGCGTGGCCGAGGTAGCCGCCGCGCCGGAAGTTCTCGCCGGTGAAGGCGTCCGAGGAGGTGACGATGTTCCAGCCCGCGCGGCCGTCGGACAGATGGTCGAGAGTGGCGAATTGCCTTGCCACCTCGAAGGGCTCGTTGAAGGTGGTGTTGATGGTTCCGGTCAGCCCGAGTCGGTCGGTGACGCCGGCCAGCGCCGCCAGCACGGTGAACGTGTCCGGCCGGCCCACCACGTCGAGGTCGTAGATCTGACCGCGATGCTCACGCAGTCGCAGCCCCTCGGCCAGGAAGAAGAAGTCGAACAGCCCGCGTTCGGCCGTGCGGGCCATGTGCACGAACGAGTCGAACTCGATCTGGCTGCCCGATGCCGGATCGGTCCACACGGTGGTGTTGTTGACGCCCGGGAAGTGGGCGGCTAAGTGAACAGGCTTGCGGTGCTTGCCTTCCCGTGTGCTCATCCGCCGATTCCCCAGCGCTTGGCGAGCAGCTCATGAGAGCGGAGTCGATCTTGGTGGTCATGGGTCACCGAGGTGACGACGAGCTCGTCGGCGGCGGTCAGTCGTCGCAGCGCAGAAAGCCGCTCTGCGACCTCATCCGGATCGCCGACGAATTGCGTCTCCAGCCGGTCTTTCACCACCGGCAGTGCTTCGTCGGGGAGCGCACGGCAGTCGTCGGGACGCGGGTAGGGCACCGCGCCGACACCGGTACGGATGGAATACACCCATTGGCCGTACCCGGCCGCCAGCCGCCTTGCGGTGGCGTTGTCTTCGGCGACGACCACGTCGGCAGATACCACGACATAGGGACGCTCGAGGGTGGCCGACGGGACGAAGGTGTCGCGGTAGGCCTCGATGGCCTCCAACGCGGTCGCCGGGGTGATGTGATAGCTCGCCACGAATGGCAGCCCATGCGCGCCCGCCAATCGCCCGCTCTGACCCCTGGTGCTGCCAAAGATCCACGGCGTCAGCCCCGATCGCTCACCGGGTACGGCGTGCACGTCGAAACCGTCGACCTCGTAGCTACCGTCGAGCATCGCGAGGATGTCGCCGAGTTGCTCGGCGAAGTCGGGCGCCACGGCCTCAGGCTGCTGCAGGATCCCCATCGTCGCCTGCACCCGCTCGGTGTCGAGCAGCCCACGCAGGTCGAACGGTAACGGGATCACCACCCCGTCGACTTCGCGCCACTGTCGCGGCGGGCGGTTCTTGGCCGACGGCGGTTTGGGTTTGAATCCGGTATCGCGTCGCTGGCCCCGGCCCACCCCAAGATCGATGCGACCGGGATAGAAGGCGTCGAGCATCCCGAAACTCTCGACCACTGCGGCGGCCGTGGTGTGACCCAACTGGATCGCGGCCGCCCCGACCCGAATTGTGTTGGTAGCGGCCGCGATCTGTCCGATCAGCACCGCAGGTGCCGAACTGGCGACGCCGACGAAGTGATGTTCGGCGATCCAGAATCGACGATATCCCCACTG
>DASQRI010000082.1:0-7609 GCA_035642975.1 Mycobacterium sp. | reverse complement strand
TGAAAATAGAACGTTCCGCGCGCAACGCCCGCCGTGGCGGCGATCGCTGCGACGTCCGTGCCGGCCAGTCCGGAGCGGGCGATCTCTGCCACCGCGGCGTCGAAAAGACGCGCCCGGGTCGCAAGCCGCTGAGCCCCGCGCGTTCCCAGCGCGCCCGGATCAGGCGGCGTCGTCGGCGTCGTCGGCGTCGTCACGGGCACGACAACGCCGTAGAAATTTCATTGGCGCCCGTCAATGACGGCCGTCAGCGAAATTGTCGCCTCAGTGCGAAATCAGATGGGCGGCGTGGTCGTCTTCGTCTGGGCGGATTGTTCCCGGCGACGCAGACCGGAGCTGCCAGGTGGCGACGCCGCCGTCGGGCCCCGTCAACTGCCCCGCAGCGAGCGCCGCGCCTATGAGCGAGCGGACGCGCTGCTCATTCTCGGGTTCGGTGGCGAAAAGCACCCGCAGCGTGACGGTTTCGCCAACTGGGAAGCTCGCGACGTAGTGTGGCGCGAGTGGGCACGGAGGTGAGTGGTCCCAATGTCCGCACAGTGCGGCGGTAATTGCGCCACCCAGGGCGTCGGGACTGCCGCCGGGCTGCATCGCAACGACAGCGTGGTGGACAAAAGCTTTGCGTACCACAGCTATTGATCTAACTCTGAGGTGATCGAACCGGCCAGTGCGCCGGCCAGATCCGTCGTTGGTTGCGACACGGTCACGGATGCGTACCTATCTGTAGCTCAGTGGCCCCAGCTACCACATTGACCACTATCGTCACATAAGCCAACTGCGGACGTCAATACGACGACTCGCTCCTGGAGAGGTGGGATATGCCGGCGATTCGTCGAATCCTTTCGGTATCAGTGGCGTCGGCGGCCGCCGTCGGACTCGTTATTCCGATCAGCCTTGCACCGCCGGCGATGGCGCTGCCCTGCAACGCCCCCGAGGCGAACGTCCCGCCGCCCGCCCAGCTCCCACAGATGCCCGCGCCCGCGCCGGTCGTCCAGCCACCGACGGGACGTAGGCCCCGAGGTACGAATGACCACGCCCCGCTACCCAAGCTGGGTCCGCTGATACAGATGTTCCTGCACCCGGGTAAGACGCAGCTTCAGGCCGCCGTAACGCCGGTGCCCGGCCCGCCCGGCGCAGCTATTCAACCGACCCCGGATGCCAATCAGATGGGGCCGAATGCGGTCCCAGTGCCGCCGCCTCCCCCGGCCGGCATCGCGGGAGCTCCGACGTCGGTCGTCGACTTCGTGACCGGACCGAACAGCCCTAACAAGACCCTTGAACGTTTCGGCATCTCCGGCACAGACCTCGGAATTCCCTGGGATAACGGCGATCCCGCAAACCCTCAGATACTCATGGCCTTCGGTGACACCTTCGGCTACTGCAGCGTCCATGGCCAACAGTGGCGGTACAACACGCTTTTCCGCAGCCAAGACCGTGACCTGTCGCACGGAATCCATGTCGCGGACGGCGTGCCGAACAACCCATACTCCGGCTCACCAGTGTGGGCCCCGGGGCTTTCCAAACAGGTCGTCAACAGCATTCATAGAGCACGGCACGAGACCGGAATCATTCCGACCGCTGCCATCTCCGTCGGGCGAACCCAGTACATGAACTTCATGTCGATCAAGAACTGGGGCCGTGATGGCGACTGGTCGACGAACTACTCGGCGATCGCGAGGTCGAACGACAACGGACAGAGTTGGGGCATCTACCCCGGCACCGTCCGCTTGGCCGCGGCGGACACCGTGCCCGGCGGACGGTTCTTTCCAGGCAATCAGAACTTCCAGATGGGTGCCTTCATGCGGGGCAAGGACGGTTACCTCTATTCGTTCGGAACCCCGTCCGGCCGCGGCGGCCCGGCGTTTCTGTCCCGCGTTCCTCCGAACGCCGTGCCGGATCTGACCAAGTATCAATATTGGAACGGTGAGGGAAAGGGCTGGGTTCCAATGGATCCGGGAGCGGCGACGCCGATCTTCCCGGGGCCGGTGGGCGAAATGTCGGGACAGTACAACGACTACCTCAAGCAATACCTGGTCCTTTACACCAACGGCGGCAGCAACGACGTCGTGGCGCGGACCGCACCGTCCCCGGAAGGACCGTGGAGCCCGGAGCAGCCGCTCGTCTCGTCATTCCAGATGCCCGGCGGCATCTACGCGCCGATGATCCATCCCTGGTCGACGGGTAAAGACTTGTACTTCAACCTGTCGCTGTGGTCGGCGTACGACGTGATGTTGATGCACACCGTGCTGCCGTAGTCCATCCTGCGTTACGCCGGCAGGCGGAAGCTCATGTCGACGGTAGTTCCCGACGGGGTGCACTCCATCTCGAGCCAGTCGCTGACAGCGCGGATGAGCAGCAACCCCCGTCCGCGGATGCCGGGGTCGGTGGGCGCTGGTTTCCACGAACCGCCGTCGATGACCTTGAGATGGACTCGTGCGCCGTCGTTTTCGCCTTCTACCCGAACCTTGCCCGGTTTACGCCCCCGGTAGCCATGCTCGATGCTGTTGGCGCACGCTTCGTTGACCGCCAACACGATGTCGGCGACGCGCTCGTCGGAAACCTTGGCGGCGCGCATCCACGCCGCGAGCTGATGCCGGATATCGCTCAACTCATCCGCCGTGACGACCCCTTCGATCGACAACGGGGCGTAGGGCCGCCGATAGACCACGATGGCGATGTCATCGTCGTATCCAGTTGCGGGTGCCATTTCGCTGAGCACCGCATCCGCGACGGCGTCGACGCTAAGGTGCAATCCGCTCGCCACCGTTTCGCTGACGCGGGCGATCCCATCGTCCAGCGACACGTCGCGTCGCTCGACCAAGCCGTCGGTGTAGAGCATCAGCGTCGACCCGGGCGGCAGCACGACCGACGTCTGCGGACGAGAGTGCTTGCGTTGCACGGCCAACGGCACTGATCGGGCGTCAACGAGCAGAGTCGGTCGCGACTGCGGCGCTGCCAGCACAGCCGGCAGGTGACCGGCGCAGCTGTAGGAGAACTCACCGGTCTCGGTATCGAGGACCGCTAGAAAAACGGTGGTACAGAAGGCATCCGGAATCAGCTCAGCCACGGAATCGAGCTCTTCGAGCAGCCTGGCGGGCTGGGCGCCGGTAAGCAGCAGCGCTCGGGCGGAACTACGAAGTTGACCCATCACCGCCGCCGCGGACAGGCCGCGTCCCACACAGTCTCCGACGATGATGCCGATCCGGTGATCGCCAACTCGCAGTACGTCGTACCAGTCGCCGCCGATTTCCAAAGGCGGGACCGCGGGTTCGTAGCGAACCGCGAAGCCGGGCGGAAGCTTGGTGGGTGCCAGCATTGCGTGCTGCAGTGTCAGTGACGTCTCACGCGCAGTCTCGAACTGCCGCACGTGCTGGATGGCCAGCCCGAGGTGGCCGACGAGCACGGTGACCAGCAGACGATCTTCCGCGCTGACCCGGCGAGGTACGCGTAGCTCCAGCCACAGTGCGACGTCTCCGCCGCCGGTGAGGACGGCGACGATTCCACGTGACGTCCCCGGGGCGTCCGACCATTCGATCGGCTGTACGGTGAGCGGCAGCTGATGGCGCGCTTGCTGAAATATCTCGCGCAGCAACGGATCTAGTTGCCGCCAGCTCGATGGGCTCTTCTCTCCCGCGACCTGGATGGTGGGCTCGGCACCGTTGGTCGGCCACACCGCGGCCACCACCCGGTGAACGTCGAGCGCGAGTCGGCATTCGTCGAGGGTGATCGAAAGGACCTCGGACACGCTTTTGGCCACGCTCACAGCCGTGGCCAGCCGCAGCACCGCGCTCTCCCGCGCGGCAAAGGCCCGCTCGGCGGTGATGTCGCGAATCGTTCCGACGTACACGTCGCCTTCGGCGGCGTCGGTCGTGACCCGATTGATGTTCGCGGTCACCCACACCAGGCGGCCGTCTCGATGCCGAATCGGAGTTTCGTATTGAACCTGGTTTTCCTGGCTGAGCCTGGATCGTTGTTGCCGCGCTGCCTTCTCGTCGACCAACCATGGATGCGGCCAACGGTAGGGCAGGCCGTGTGCCGGGTAGCCGGTGATCTTGGCGAAAGCGTCGTTGAACTCGACGACGCCGCCGCTACGATCCGAGACGAAAAATCCCTCCTGCAGCGAGTTCACCACTGCGTTGCGGAACTCGTCACGATCGGCGAGATCCTCGGCACGAGCCCGCTGTTCTTCGTAACGCTTTGTGCCAGCCAGGAATCCGCGAGTTGCGATGTCGAGTGGGGCCAGCGTCTGCAATAGGAAGCCCAGAGCCGCCGCTCGGTCGAAGCCCGGATGCTCCGCCAGGTCGTCGACCAGCTGGAAGTGGTTCTCGATGATCTCCAAGATGCTGATGTCTTCTTGCAAGGCCCGGCGTCCAAGCTCGTGGCCGACGGCAAGTTCTTCCTGGCCGCGCGCTTCCAGGTAGGTACGCAGTGCGGTCGCGTACCCGACGTGGAAGTCGCCCGCCTCAGGCATGAACGCCAGTCATCCCGACGCACCCCGGTGCCGCGCGGCGAGCACCAGGGCGTCGTCGTTGTCCTTGGCGTGGTTGTTCAGAATCTGGTCGGCGATCGCCAGCGCCGGCGCAGAGAAGTCGATGTCGTCCAGAAAATCTCCGCCGATGCCGTCGCTGGTCATCACCAGCAGATCACCGGGCCGCATCGAAACCGTCTGCGTGTGCACCGTTTCAGGTATCCGAAAGCCGACGATGCCACCGACGAGGCGCGCCGATGACCGGATCAAGACGCCGCTGGGCGACTTGACGACGAGGTTGGCGGCAACATTGCCGATCCCGGTCCAACTCAGCAGGTCGGCTTCTAAGTCGACTCGCGCCAAAGTCATCGCGACACCCCGCGTCTCGGCCAGCGCGCGATGGCATAGCTGGACCAACACGGCAAGCGGCTTGTCGGGAGCGCCGCAAAGGACCTCCACGCCGCGCTGTGCCGCTCGTGCAGCCTCCGCGCCGTGTCCGAGACCGTCAAGCACACCAAAGAGGGCGGCGCTAGGGCTGACATCGACAGCCACCGGGTGATCGCCGCAAGGCTCCTCACTCGATAGCGGTCGAGCGGATGCCGCCCATTCGATCGGGCCCAGCCAACCGTGCTCAGCCATTACGCGGAATCCACTTCCACATTTCGATAACCGTCCCCTGGCCCGGTGTGGACTCCACGATCATGCGATCCATCAACCGGCGGGCGCCCGGCAACCCGAGTCCCAGGCCGCGGCCGGTGGAATAGCCGTCCTCCATTGCCCTTTCGATGTTAGCGATGCCCGGGCCGTCGTCCTCGGCGCGCACCACCAGCGCCTGTCGGCCCTCTTTGTCCTGCACCCCAACCCGAATCGCCCCGTAACCGGCGTAGCTGGTGATGTTGCGGGCGACTTCCGAGATCGCCGTGGCGATCATCGTGACATCGGTCAGCGAGAAACCCAGCTTGCGAGCCAGCTGATGGCCCGCCTGCCGCGCCGTGACGATGTCGTCGGGGTTGCCGACATCGACGACGACGTCATCCGCCACCGTCGCGTCCGATCGACTTTCCGAGCCCCAGATGTCGATTCAGCAGCGCCAGGCCCTCTTCCAGATCCAGCGCCGTGTACATGTCGTCGAACATCAACCCCAGCTGGACCATCGCAAACGCCACCTCCGGCTGCAGGCCGACGATCACGGTGTCGGCGCCACGTAGCCGGGTCATGTGCGCAATCGTGCGTAGCGACCGCGCGGCGAACGAGTCCATCACGTCGATGGCGGTGACGTCGACGATGATGCCTTGTGCGCGGTACCGGCTGACCCGTTCCATCAGGTCGTAGCGCAGCCGCTCGGTGTCGGAGTCGGTCAGCGCCGCTTGCACCGACGCAATGAGGATGGGGCCCTGCTTCAGGATCGGTACTGGCATGGCGCGCTCGCGTTAGTTTTCAAAGAAGTACCGTTTACCCGCCCGTCTCGCCGGTGCGAGTGACCTCGTAGCCCAGCAGGCGTTCGGCTTCTTCGATACCACCCTGCAGGTCGCCGACCGCGTTCATCTTGGAAAGGTCCAGCCCGATCGTCACCAGGGTGAGCGCGATCTCCGACGACAGGCCGGTGATGATCACGCTGGCGCCCATCAAGCCCGACGCGTCGACGGTCTGCACCAGGTGGTTCGCCACGGTGGAGTCGATGGTGGGCACACCGGTGATGTCGATGACGACGACCTTGGCCCGGTTGGCGCGAATAGCCCGCAACAGCTGTTCGGTGACCTGCCGGGCGCGCTGATTGTCCAGGACGCCGATGATCGGCAAGATCAGCAACTGCTCGCGCACCTGCAGCACCGGCGTCGACAGCTCGCGGATGGCCTCCTGCTGCTGCCGGATGATGCGCTCGCGTTCCTGCACGAAGCCGACGGCGACGGTGTTGGCGATGCGGTTGGCGGCGGGTTCGTAGGCGTCGAGCACCCGGTTGAGCAGGTCGAAGTCCGTCTGGTACTTCTCAAACAGCGAACGGGCCAGCACGTCGCGCAGCAGCAGCACGATGCCGACGACCTCGTTGGTCTCGACGCCACGCGGAATGATGCGCTCGGACAAGTCGCGTGCGTAGTCCTGCAGCGCCTCGACGCTACCGGTCTCGAGTACCTCGACGTAGCTGTCGTACACCGTCGTTGCTTCGGAGAAGATCTCCTCCGGCGACATGGCCGTAAGCAATTCGGCCTCGGTGATTCTGCGGGCCCATTCCTCGCGCAAAGCCGTTCGGTTTTGCCTCAGGTGCTGCACCAGCTGTGGCAGCAGCAAACCTTCACTCAAGATCGCCGGCGTCTGATTGACGACGCCTGCTACCGAAAAATCTGTCGACTGTTCCGACATCGAACCTCCCCGGCTCTGCGCGGCGGGCCTAAGTCCCGCGCCCAGAGTAACCGAGCCTCGACGGCTGAGGAGTTGAAGTAATATTTCTGCGAGTTTGCGACGGCGGCGAGGGTCGGCACCGGATCCGCCAGCAGCGATGAGACTCCAGATCATGAAGGATGGCCGTTGTCAACTGCGGATCCGATCACCACATCCGTCGCTCATCGCGAAGGGGTCGCCGTGGTAAGCATCGGCGGCGAAATCGATTTGAGCACCGCGCCGGTCTTTGAAGCGGCGATCACCGGAGCGCTTGACCGCGACCCGCCCGTTCTGGTCATCGAACTTTCCGAAGTGAGCTTCATGGCATCGGTGGGGCTAAGAATCCTGGTAGCCACCCATCAAAAGGTCAGCGAATCCGCGCAGATGGCGATAGTGGCCAACAATCCTGCGACGAGCAGACCGATCCAGTTGACCGGCCTGGACAAAATCATGTCGTTGTACCCGACGCTGGACGAGGCATTGATCGCGTTGGGACCGACGCCGAACTAGCGCTCCAGCGGTTGCGACCGCAGCACCTGACGGGCGATCGCGTACTTGTGCACCTCGGTCGGACCGTCGTAGAGCCGGAATGCCCGCATGTCGGAGAAGATCATCCCGACCGGTGTCTCGTCGGAAATGCCGATGCCCCCGAGAATCTGCACGCAACGGTCGGCGACCTTGAACAGCTCCTCGGACACGTACGCCTTGACCATCGAGCTTTCGTGGCGGCCGGTGCCGCGGTCACCCATGTCGAGGGTCCAGCATGCCCAC
>DASQRI010000081.1:0-10023 GCA_035642975.1 Mycobacterium sp. | reverse complement strand
CTCTGCGGTGTCGGTGTTCTGCCGGCGGGTCATGACACCCGCCGACATCGTTTCGGCGTTGCCGGCCGCTATTGCTGCAGCAAAAACGGGCGGACCCGCAGTATTGTTGTTGCCCAAGGATATTCAGCAGTCGATGGTCGGTGTCAACGGCCACAATCGGCATAACGGACGTGATGTTGGGCTGCGGCCGTCGCTCATCGGCAATCCGCAACCGATTGTGCGCGCGCTGCGCCGTGCCAAAGGGCCCGTCACGATCATCGCCGGCGAGCAGGTGGCTCGTGATGACGCTCGAGGAGAACTCGAGGAGTTGCGGGCTCTGCTGCGTGCGCAGGTGGCGACCGTGCCAGATGGCAAGGATGTGGCCGGAACTCCGGGTTTTGGCTCGTCGTCGGCGCTTGGCGTGACCGGTGTGATGGGTCACCCCGGCGTGGCGGAGGCGGTGGCCGGCAGTGCGTTGTGCCTGGTCGTCGGCACCCGCCTGTCCGTGACGGCCCGCACCGGCCTCGACGACGCGCTCGCGGCGGTGCGGACGGTGTCGATCGGATCGGCGCCACCCTACGTCGCCTGCACGCACGTGCACACCGACGATCTGCGCGCGTCGTTGCGGATGCTGATCAGCGCGCTCACCGGCCGGAGGCGTCCAACCGGGATCCGGGTGCCCGATGTGGTGGCGCGCGCGGAGCTCACCCCGCCGCCTATCGACGGTCCGGGTGTGCGCTACCACGACGCCATGATCGCGCTCGACCGCGTGTTGCCCGACGGGACGGATATCGTCGTCGACGCCGGCAACACCGGGGCGTCCGCCATCCATTACCTGCCGGCGCGGCGCGGGGGCCGTTTTGCAGTGGCACTCGGCATGGGCGGCATGGGCTACAGCTTCGGTGCCGGTATCGGAATGGCCTTCGGCCGCGTCAAAAGCGGGCGTAGCCGGCGCGTCGTGGTGATAGCAGGCGACGGTGCGTTCTTCATGCATGGCATGGAGGTGCATACCGCCGTGCACTACCGGCTTCCGGTGACATTCGTGTTGTTCAACAACAACGCGCATGCGATGTGCGTAACCCGCGAGCAGCTCTACTACGACGACCTCTATAGCTACAACCGGTTCGCGCCCAGCCAGCTCGGGGCCGGTCTGGCCGCGATGTTCCCCGGACTGACCTCAGTCGACGTCGCCGACGGGGACGGATTCGCGACGGCGGTGCGCGCAGCGCTCGACGTCGACGGCCCGTCGGTAGTCAGCGTCGAATGCTCTGCTGACGAAATCCCACCCTTTGCACCATTTCTCGGTGCACCAGCAGCCAAGACGGCTGTCAATCAACAAATCTCACCAACACAGGAGGACCGCACCCATGTCACTGCCAGCGCTTGACGACATCGCCACCCACACCGGCAGCGCCGAACCGATCGAAGGCGTGATCCGCATCGAGACCACGCCTTTGGAGCAGACCGCCCCGATGTTCATGGCGAAGCTGCAGCCGGCCTACCTCCACGACGAGGTGTTCGGTCAGTACTGCACTGTCAACGACTACGTCGACTGCCCGCCCGACGAGCTGTTCGAGTATCTGGCGGACACCCGAAGCCTCGAAGAGTGGACCTACACCCTGCGTGGGTTCACCCCCACCGACGAGCCCGGGCTCTGGCTGGCCTACGACAAGCTGCTGCCGGAGACGGAGATCTACACCCGCACCGTTGCCAACGCCGAGGCGCGTACGGTCGACTACCACTGCGCCTGGGACCAGGGCAAGCACCTGTGGATGATCTACGTGATGCGGGTCCTCGACGCGCAGGTGGTGTTGAACAAGCCCGGTTCTGTTGTGCAGTGGACCAATTGCCGTCATCCGTTCTACGACCACAACCCCTACCCCGAGGCGGGCCCGTCACACCGCACCGGCTGGGTCGGTGACTTCTGGGATTTGTTCGGCGCCGGTCATGCGCTGGAGCTGAACAACCTCAAGACCATCGCCGAATACCGCCACCGCAACGGCCTGCCGATTACTCCGACCTGGATGAGATGAGGATATTGTGACCCAGACTTTGAATCAGCCCGGAGTAAGCCTGATCGACGTCGCCAGCTATCTGCCCGGCGAGCCGATCGGTGCCGACTACTACGCGCAGTTCGCCGGGTCCGACGAGTTACGTGACAACCTGATGTTTCACGCGCCCAAGTTCCGCCATCACGTGGGGCCCGACGAGACGGCGATCGACATGGTCGAGCGCGCAGCGCAAGGACTGATCGAGCGGCACGGCCGCGATGTCATCGAAAGTGTCGACGTATTGATCACCCATACCCAGGTGCCGGACATGGCGTTCTACGGCGCGGGCGGCGGTATCGCGCACCGCTTGGGCATCCGTCCGTCCTGGGTCTTGGATCTACACAACGGCGGATGCGGGGCGTTCGTGTTGGCGCTCAACGTGGCCCGTGGACTGCTGGCCTCGGGCCAGGGGCGCACCGCGCTGATCGCGATCGCGCAGAACGCGGCCGGGCAGGTCTTCGACCAGCCCAGGACGCGCCGCAAAGCCCAGTCGGCAATTCCCGGCGACGGCGCCGCGGTCGGACTTGTCACGCTGTCGGACCAGTCACCCATCCTCGACGTCGAATGCCGTACCTACGGCGAATACGCCGGCGACATGACCATTGCCATGGACCAGCCCCGCAAGTGGTGGCAGCCCGGCCGCGGCGAGGCCTGCATCGGTTTCACCGAGACCAACATCGCCAAGGTGCTGGCCCGCGGCAACCGGCAGGTTCCCGAGGTGACGCTGGCGGTCTGCGATCGAATCGGATTGCATTCCAAAGACATTGACCTGCTCGTCACCAACCAACCCAACCGGGTCTTCCTGCACAATTGGCGGGAGGCTCTCGAGGTGCCCAAGGAACGTCATTGCGACACCTTTGAGGAGTGCGGCAACCTGTTCGGCGCCGGCATCCCGGTCAACTTGGATCGTGCTATCTCCGAGGGCCGGCTCGAGGCTGGCGACGTGATCATGATGGCGGCGTTCGCGCACGCCGGCGACTTCGCCGGCGCGGCGGCAGTCCGCTGGGGAGGACGGAACTGATGGCCGCGCCGGCACAGGCAACTTCGGTGACCGCCGAGATCCTGGCCACACTGCCGCGGGCGGTTGATCCGTTCGCTTTGTCGCTCAACGAGAGCCCGTTTCCGCCGCTGCCGGCGGTGCGATCCGCGCTGATCCACTCCATCGACGCGGTCAACCGTTATCCGGAGTTCTTGCCGGAGCAGTTGCGGCGGTTGATCGCCGACCGAGTCGGAGTGGGTGAGGAGCAGGTCGTGCTCGGATCCGGGGCGTCGGGCGTGGTGATGCAGGTTCTTCATGCGGTCACCCGGCCCGGTGACCGGATTGTGTTGAGCAAACCGACTTTCGACGGTTACCCGATCTTCGCGCAGATGGCCCGTCTGAGCGCGGTCACCGTGCCGCTCAATGAGCACGGCCATCACGACTTGCCGGCAATGGCCGACGCCGCAGCGGACGCGAAGGTGGTGGTGTTGTGCCGACCTGATAACCCGACCGGGACGCTGGAGCCCGTCGAGGCTGTCGAATGGTTTCTCGGCGAGATTCCCGCCGACACGGTGGTGCTGCTCGACGAGGCCTATATCGAGTTCGTTGCCCCGCAGCACCGCATCGACGGGCCGGACCTGATCCGGCGATTCCCGAATGTCGTTGTGCTGCGGACCTTCTCCAAAGCCTATGGGCTGGCCGGGCTGAGAATCGGTTATGGCTTCGCCGCACCCGAGTTGGCCGAAATGCTGTGGACCATGCAATTGCCGTTCGGCATGAGCAATGTCAGCGCCGCTGCGGTCGCGGCCTCCTACGACGCCGAGGGCCAGCTCCATCAGCGCATTCGCCGAATCACCGCCGAGCGAAACCACCTGCGCCTGCGCCTGATGGCGATGGGTATCTACAGCACGGACTCGCACGCCAACTTCGTGTACCTGCCGCCGAGGGGTCGGCCGTGGCACGAGGTGTTCGCCGAGGGCGGGCCACAGGTTCGCTGCTACCCCGACGGCGGGGCGCGGATCACCGCCGGCGACCTTCCGTCGACGCTGGCGGTGCTGTCCGCAGTGGAGAAAGCGCAAGCACGGCCGTAGCGCCGCTCGAAAACGCAGCTATCGTTTGAGCGTATGGGTGGCGGCCTGGGTGCGATTGTCGACGTGGAGTTTGGCCAGTATCGAGCTCACGCCGTGCAGGCCACCGACAGCAATCCGCCAACCATCCACCAAATAGCGCTGGGCATCGTCGACAACGTGCCTTTGGCCTACCAGTCGGGCAGCCCCGGCGCGAGCGCGACAGCCACCCACGACGGCGACAACTACAAGTTCACCGGCACCGCTACGGGCGTGGACAAGACCAACATGACGGGCGGTCTGGTGAGTAAACCCTTCGAAATCGACGTCACCGGCTGAGTTGCATTGTCCGGCTCCTCCGCGGGCCAGAGGCCCGCGTCGTCACCGGAAGTGCGGTAAGAAAGGGCGTGGCCGCCTCCAACCGCGACAACCGCGATCCGATCGCCGTCGCGCGATCCAACTGGGAACGCGCCGGCTGGGCTGAGGTCGCCGAGGGCATGGTCGCAGTGACGTCGGTGATGCGGGCCCATCAGATCCTGCTGGCGCGCGTCGAAACCGCCTTGCGCCCTTATGATCTGAGCTTTTCCCGGTTCGAGTTGCTGCGCTTGCTGGCGTTCAGCCGCAGTGGCGCGCTGCCGATCACCAAGGCGTCCGACCGGCTGCAAGTGCACGTCACCAGCGTCACCCATGCCATTCGCCGGTTGGAGGCCAACGGCCTGGTGCAGCGTGTGCCGCACCCGACCGACGGGCGAACCACGCTGGTGCAGATCACCGACCTGGGCCGCTCGACCGTCGAGGACGCCACCGTCACGCTCAACGAGCAGGTGTTCTGCAATATCGGGATCTCGGAGAGCGAGTCGCAGGCGTTGGTGTCGTCGATCGAGACGTTGCGGCACAACGCCGGCGACTTCTAGTCGATGATCGAGGGCACCGGGATCGTTGCGGTGACCGTCGTCCCGGAGCCGGGCCGCGATCGGATGTTCAGCCGGCCGCCGACCAGTTCGGCGCGCTCGGCCATCGACAGCACCCCGTAGCCGCCCATCTCATCGCCACCCAGCGGATTCTCGAAGGTGTCGAAACCTACTCCGTTGTCGACGATTTCCAATCGGGCGGTGTGGTCATCGAGCGCGAAGCGCAGCCGTGCCACCGATGCGTTGGCGTGCTTGACGATGTTCTGCAGACCCTCTTGCGCGATGCGGTACAGCGCGACCTCGATGTGCTCGGGCAGCCGGACATCGGCCAGGTCGAGCTCCATGTCGAGGTCCGGGATCGACCGGGCGAGGCTGGCCAGTCCGCCCGCCAGGCCCAGATCGTCGAGAACCGGCGGACGCAGTCCGCCGATCGCTGCGCGCGCTTCACCCAACGTCAACCCGACCAGTTCGCGGGCCTCACCGAGCTGGCGGGACGCTTCGGTGGGATCGCCGCCGATGGCCCGCGCCGCCGCGTCGAGCCAGTAGGACAGCGTGATCAGCCGCTGCGAGATGCCGTCGTGGATATCGCCGGCGACCCGGCGGCGCTCGATTTCCTGGGCCTCAATCACCTGCTCGACGAAGAGTTCGTGGGCCCGCTCCCTGGCCACCAGCTGCCGGTGCAACCGGGCCTGGTGCATGGCCCCGGCGATCAGACGCCCGATGACGCGCAGGAGTTCGACGTCACCAGCGGTGAATTCGCGGCGCGCGACCGTGTGCACGTTCAGCACGCCGACCAGGCCGCCCGGGTCGGTTTCCATCGGCACGGACACCATCGAGGTGAAGTCGCGTCCGCGCAGCGATTCGATCGGCAAGTAGCGCGGGTCGGCTTCCTTGTCGTCGGTGATGACGACGGGCCGACGATGACGGGCCACCCATCCGGAAATACCAGATCCCAACGGCAGCCGAATCTTTCCCACCTGACCGTCGAACGGTGGTGTCGCGCCGGCGAGGGTCAGCGAGCGGTCGGTGTCGTCGAGCACGTGCACGAAGCACACGTCGGCGCCGGTGGCCGCGGTGATCATTCGCGCCGCGGCCGCCGCCAGCGGTTCCACCCCGGGCCCGCTCGAGGCGGCCTGGATGAGTTCACGCAGCAGCGCCAGCTCACGATCGCTGTCGACAAGATCGCGTACCGCATTCGAGCCGCGGGCGCCGTTGTCGGGAACTGCCGGTCGCGGTGTGGTCACTGGTAAATGCCTTCGCGCAGTGCGGTGGCGACCGCGCCGGTGCGGTCGCTGACCCCGAGCTTGCGGTAGATCGACCGCAGGTGGCTCTTCACCGTTTCCTCGCCGATCACGAGTTTGTTGGCGATCCCGCGGTTGGACAACCCGTTGACCATGCACGACAGGATTTCGCTTTCGCGTTGCGTGAGCCCCTGCCGGGCGCCGGGCCAGAATTCGTCGCGCTGCATGCGGGCCGCGGTGTCGGCCGCCCGCGCCGCCATCCCCGGATCGATCACGGTGTCCCCGTTGTGCGCCATCTCCAGTTGGCGTACCAGCTCGTCGCTGTTGATGCTTTTCAGTAGATAGCCGCTGGCGCCCACCCGCAACGCCTGGAACAAGTACTGCTCGTCGTCGTACACCGACAGCATCACGACCTTGCGGCCCGGGTTTCGCTCGCGTAGCACCTTGCACAGGTCCAGCCCGCTGGAGCCCTGCATGCGCACATCGCACAGCACGACGTCGGGCTGCAGGTCGTCGACGACATCGACCGCTCGGTCAGCCCCCACCGCTTGCCCGACGACCTGAACGCGGTCCTTGAATGCGGCCAGCATCGCCTTCAGTCCCTCGATGACCATCTCGTGGTCATCGACGAGTACCAGACGTACCGGCGAAGCCGCCATGGCAACACCTTAAGGCCCGTACCTGCACGGCAGACCCCGATAGGTTGGGCAGTTGTCGGATCGCCGCGCAGTTGGCTGATCGCTCGGCTCCTCCTCAGCCGTCCCGGCTGCATCGTCGCCGCGCAGTTGGCTGATCGCCCGGCTCCTCCTCAGCCGTCCCGGCTGCATCGTCGCCGCGCAGTTGGTCACGCCAATCCCCCGAATGGGGGAGGCTACCGGCACGACTTCGGGGCACCCTGTGGGCGTGCGATCCATGGGTCAGACTCGTCCAGCCCGGACCTTCTGGTGGGACCGCGAACCGTCGGCGGAAGCCGATGTCCTGCGCGCGGTGGTGTTCGACGCCGATTCCGCGCTGGCCGAGTCCGATGACTGCGTACTCGACGGTGACATTGCGCCCCGGACCGGACTCATCGATTCGGTGATGAGCCTTTTTGTTGCAGGTATCTGGGTGAGTGTAGTGAGCACCAAGCCCCGGGCGCGGGTCGAAACGTTGGTGCGGCAACTGATCGGTGACGGGCTCGTCGAGACCATCGTGACCGTTGACGACTTACCCGAGGCCGACGCCGGGCCCGCGTGCGGCGTGGAACTGTACCGGTTGGCGTTGTGGGAGATGGGAATAACGCCCCGAGATGCGCTGGCAATCGCAGGCTCAAGCCGTGGGTTGCGCACTTCGGCCGCCGCGGGGTTGCCCACGGTGGTCGTCACCGCCGACCCGCATCTCGCCGGCGCCGCGGAGACTCGTGCCGGCTACGACGATCCTGCGCCGCTGTTAGCCGGCGGCTGTCAGCGGACGCACCGTCGCTGGTGGATTCGGCAGCACGCCGTCCCGCTGACTAGCCGCGCAGCGTCTCGATGACCGCGCTGAAGTCCTTGTCGGCGTTGGCCGCTGCGAATTTGGCATAGATCTCGGCGGCGTGGCTTCCCAATGGCGCCGCCGAGCCGGTCGAGCTGACCGCATCCATGGCCAGACCGAGGTCCTTGTTCATCAGCGCGGTGGCGAAGCCGGGTTTGAAGTCGTTGTTGGCCGGCGATGTCGGCACCGGGCCCGGCACCGGGCAGTTGGTGTGCACTGCCCAGCAATTTCCGGTCGCGCCGGTGATGACGTCGAACAGCGATTGTGCTGACAGACCGAGCTTTTCGGCCAACACGAAAGCCTCGCCGATCGCGATCTGCTGCACGGCGAGCACCATGTTGTTGCACACTTTGGCGGCCTGGCCGGCGCCGGCTCCGCCACAGTGAATGATCTTGCCCGCCATGGGTTCCAACACCGGCCTTGCCTGCTGCAAGGCGTCCTCGTCGCCGCCGACCATGAAGGCCAGGGTGCCGGCGACAGCGCCTTTGACCCCGCCGGAGACCGGCGCGTCGAGCTGGGCCGACCCGTGTGAGCCCGCCAATGTGTGGATTTCGCGGGCGTCGTCGACGGAAATGGTTGAGCTGTCGATGAATAACGCACCTTTGTTGGCAGCGGGCAGAATCTCGGCGTAGCAGCGTTTGACCGCGTCGCCGTGCGGCAGCATCGTGATGACGACGTCCGACCCGGCCACCGCCGAAGAGCCGCTGTCGAACACCACGACGCCGTTGTCTGCGGCCGCAGCCGCGGCTGCCGGTACCGGATCAAAACCCCGCACGGCATGACCCGCGGCGACCAAGTTCGTCGACATCGGACCGCCCATATGGCCCAGCCCCAAAAACGCCACAGTAGACATGTGTACTGGCCTTCCTACGCGTTGGCGCGGACCCGGGCGGCCGCGGCTCGGCCGATGACCACCCGCATGATTTCGTTGGTTCCCTCCAGGATGCGGTGCACCCGCAGATCGCGGACGATCTTCTCCAGACCGTACTCGCGCAGATAGCCGTAGCCGCCATGCAGCTGCAGGGCCTTGTCGGCGACGTCGAAACACGCGTCGGTCACATAACGCTTCGCCATCGCGCACAGCTCGACTTTGTCGTCGGCGTCGCTGTCCAGCGCTGCCGCCGCCCGCCACAGCAGCATTCGCGAGGCCTCCAGTGCGGTGGCCATATCGGCCAGGGTGAACCGGATCGTCGGCTCGTCGAGCAAGGCGGATCCGAACGCTTCGCGCTGCGAGACGTAGGTTGCCGCTTTGTCGTAGGCGGCCTGGGCACCCCCAAGTGAGCACGCGGCAATGTTGATCCGGCCGCCGTTCAGCCCGTTCATCGCGATACCGAAGCCGCTGCCCTCGCCGTCCGCCCCGCCGAGCATCGCGTCGGCGGGCACCCGCACCCCGTCGAGCACCACCTGCGCGGTCGGCTGCGCGTTCCAGCCCATCTTCTCTTCGTGCGCGCCGAAACTAAGCCCCGCACTGCCTTTTTCGACGATGAAGGCCGATATGCCACGTGGACCGTCCGATCCAGTGCGCGCCATCACTACGTACACATCTGAGGCACCGGCCCCGGAGATGAACTGCTTGACGCCGTCGAGCACGTAGTCGCCGTTCTGCTTGACCGCACGGGTGCTCAAGGCGCCGGCATCCGAGCCGGCACCGGGTTCGGTCAGGCAATAGCTGGCGATGGCGTCCATCGTTGCCAGCCGCGGCACCCAGCCCTTGCGCTGCTCATCGGTGCCGAAGGAGTCGACCATCCACGCGCACATGTTGTGGATGGACAGGAACGCCGCGGTCGTCGGGTCCGCCATGGCCAGTTGCTCGAAGATCCGTACCCCGTCGAGGCGGCGCAGCGCGCTGCCGCCCACGTCGTCGCGACAGTAGATCGCCGCCATCCCGAGCTGTGCCGCCTCGCGCAGTTCGTCGACCGGGAAATGTTGGGTGGCATCCCATTCCAGGGCGTAGGGCGCGAGGCGTTTGTCGGCGAACGCGGCCGCTGTCTCGGTGATGACCCGTTCGTCGTCGTCCAGACCAAAAAATTGCATTCCAGTCGCTACTTCATCGTCGGGATGACGAACTCGGCGCCGTCTTTGACGCCGGACGGCCAGCGCTCGGTGACGGTCTTGACCTTGGTGTAGAACTGGATCGACGCCGGGCCGTGCTGGTTGAGATCGCCGAAGCCGGACCGCTTCCAGCCGCCGAAGCTGTGGTAGGCCACCGGCACCGGGATCGGCACGTTGACGCCGACCATGCCCACCTGCACGCGGGACACGAAGTCGCGGGCGGCGTCGCCG
>DASQRI010000080.1:0-2291 GCA_035642975.1 Mycobacterium sp. | reverse complement strand
CGTGCCTCGGGCGGTTCTGCTGGGCTGTGTGGCCGGATTGCTGTCGGTGCTGCCGATCGGCGCACCGGTGATCTGGATACCGGCGTCGATCTGGCTGATGAGCACCGGGCACCTCGGCTGGGGGATTTTTCTCGCGATCTACGGCGCCGGCGCGATCTCCGGCTCCGACAGCCTGATCCGGCCGTGGTTCATTTCCCGTGGCGCCCAGTTGCCGTTCCTGCTGACGGTGCTGGGGGTGCTCGGCGGAGCGCTGGCGTTCGGGCTGCTGGGCATCTTTCTTGGGCCGGTGCTGCTGGGCATCGGCTTCACCCTGGTCAAGGAATGGGCGCGCGCGGCCGATCCGACGCCGCCGCCAGGTGAGCATTGAGAGAGGAGCAGTACATCTCATTCAAAAACTCGAACCAGTCGATTGAGCGCGGCGACCGCCAAGCCGCCGCAAAACCCCTAAGCCGGACGAGCCGGAACCAATAAGTCTGGTGTAACCTTCCCGACCAGGGATGTGATCTGGCGGGTGGGGCGGCATGAGCGAATCTCTGACAGAGCGCTATGAGGACCAGATCGCCGGGGTGCTGTCGTGCTACGACCGCGTGGTGATCACGGGGACGCTGCCCGGGGTTTGCTATGCGCAGGGGATGACCGGCTATCTCAACGCGCGGGGTATCCGCATCTTCGACTATCCCAAGTTCGCCCAGACACTGCGAGACCGCGTACGCGACCGCGCGGCAACGCTGGCCACCGAGGCAGGAGTGAAGATCGAGCACATCGGCAATAGCCACATCCGCAAGGAAGAGGTTGTCGCACGGGTGCTTGAGCGGCGCGGCGATCAGCCTGGCCTGGTTCACGTCATCTCGGCGATGGAAGCCTGCGATGCCTACAAGCCCTGGCACGACAAGGCGACGCACAAGAACTTCGTACGGCCGGACAGCGGTAAGTGCCTGCACTACTATTTCTACTTCATGGACACTCAGTTCGGTCTGGTCTACCTGCGGGTCCCCACCTGGGCACCATTCCGTCTGCAATTCTACTGCAACGGCCATAGCTGGCTGGCGCGCCGCCTGGCAGCGGAAGGCATCGGCTACACCATGGCCAACAACGCCTTCGTCCGGATCGACGACTGGACCCGTGCTCAGGAACTCGCCGATCGCTGTTCGCCCGATCGGTTGCATCGCACCCTGGACCGCTACGCCAAACGGTGTTGCCCAGTGTCCGAGGCGTTCGAACAGTCCTACCACTGGAGCCTGATGCAAGTGGAGTACGCCACCGACCTGGCGTTCCGTTCCACCACGACCCTGGCCCCACTCTACGAGCAACTCATCCGCCAGTCGGTGCTGAGCGTCAAAGCCGAGCAGGTCGCCAGCTTCCTAGGTCGGCAGATCACGCCGTTGCTGGCCCAGGAGATCGGCTCGCAGTTCTCCACCCGCATCGAAGGCACCTGCATCAAGCACCGCTTCGGCAAGTGCACGATCAAGATGTATGACAAGCACGGCATCGTGCTGCGCATCGAAGTCACCGCCAACGATGTGTCCTTCTTCAAGCACCACCGAAAGGTGGAACACCGCGAGGGCCCGGCAACTCGGGAACTGGCACCGGTCAAGAAGTCAATCTACAGCCTGATCGACCTGCGGGAGATTCTGCTTGGCTGCAACCGGCGCTATCTCGTCCACCTCTCCGCTCTGGACGACTTCTCCGCCGGGGTCCGAGCGCTCGGCCGTGTCACCACACCGCGCGAAGTGGACGGCAAGACCGTCAAGGGGATCAACTTCTTCGAGCCCGGGGACGCTGCATTGCTGCACGCTCTGCAGAACCCGAGGGTCAACATCGCCGGGATCCGCCGCGGCGACCTGCTTCCGGATCTGAAGATGTTCTCGCCAACCCGGCTGTCACGGCAGTTGCGCCGGTTGCTGGACATCGGGGTGATCAAGCGGGTCACCGGGACATACCGGTACTATCTGACCAAGGCAGGACGTGCCGCTGCCGCTGCGGCGGGATGCATCACTGAGACGGTCATCATTCCGGCTATGATTTGATGGGATTTTGCCCACCCTGTGATTCAATGCAGAACGTGCCAAGACTCGGGTGGTAAGTGACTAAGAAGAAATCGGACCTCCTCGACACCTTCGGCGGTGAACGCCAAGATTCCATCGTCATTCTCGATCCCGTAGACCCAGATGACACCGTCTTCGGGCTCGAGATCGAGGGCCAACTCGTGGATGAGATTTTCGTCGACACCGAGGTCTTTGGCTACTCGCTCGACGGTATAGACATGGTGCACTTTGTTCCGCTGCATGGCC
>DASQRI010000079.1:0-7748 GCA_035642975.1 Mycobacterium sp. | reverse complement strand
CACGCAGAAGGGCCCGCGACGCCTCGGCGTACGGGACCCTTCGCATAGCCGCGACCCTAACGCCTCTGGTGCCAGTCCCGGGTAAGGCGAGCGTCACGAGCGGGCGACTTCCACCATCTCGAAGTCCGACTTCGCGGCGCCGCAGTCCGGGCAACTCCAGTCTTCGGGGATGTCGTCCCAGCGGGTGCCGGGCGCGATGCCGTCCTCCGGCCACCCCTTGGCCTCGTCGTATTCGAAGCCGCACTGCACGCAGACGAACAGTTTGTAGTCGCTCATTTCCTTACCTCCAGAATCTCGAAGTCGGGCTTTTCACGTACGCAATCCGGGCAGCGCCATTGGATTCGTCGTAGACGTAGTCGCAGCCTGGGCAGCGGTAGGCGGCCATCAGGCGGCGGCCCCATAGCGGGCCAGCATCTTCGTCCGCAGGCGAGGTTGCACGTTGACCCGGCTGATGTCGCCGCCGTAATGCGCCAACACCCGGTGGTCCATCAGCCTGCGCCACAGCGGCGGGAAGTAGGTCAGCCCGATCAGCGCCGCGTAGCCGCTGGGCAGGTTCGGTGCGCCGTCCATGCTGCGCAGCGTCTGGTAGCGCCGGGTCGGGTTGGCGTGGTGATCGCTGTGCCGTTGCAGGTGGTAGAGGAACAGGTTGGTGACGATGTGGTCGGAGTTCCAGCTGTGCTCGGGCGTGCAGCGCTCGTAGCGGCCGTTGGCGTTCTTCTGCCGCAGCAGTCCGTAGTGCTCGAGGTAATTGACCGACTCCAGCAGGCTGAAGCCGAAGACCGCCTGGATGATCAGGAACGGGATCAGCGCCGGGCCGAACATCGCGATCAAAACCCCCCACAGCACCACCGTCATCAGCCAGGCGTTGAGCACGTCGTTGGATAGATAGGTCTTGGGGTTCCGTGGGCTGGCGCCTTGCCGGCGCACCCGCTGTGCCTCCAGCCGCCAGGCCGAGCGCAGACTGCCGAAGACGCTGCGCGGCAAGAACTCCCAGAACGTCTCACCGAAGCGGGCCGACGCCGGGTCTTCCGGGGTTGCCACCCGCACGTGGTGGCCACGGTTGTGCTCGATGTAGAAGTGCCCGTAGCCGGTCTGCGCCAGGGTGATCTTGGACAGCCAGCGCTCCAGCGACTCCTTCTTGTGCCCCATTTCGTGCGCGGTATTGATCCCGACGCCGCCAAGGGTGCCCACCGAGAGCGCCAGACCGATCTTGGCCGGCCAGCTCAACGGGCCGTCGTAGCCCAGCCAGCTCAGATTCGACGCGGTGAACAGGTAAGCGCCAAGGATCACGCTGACGTACTGGAACGGGATGAACAGGTACGTGCAGTAGCGGTAGTACTTGTCGTTCTCCAGCCACCCCATCACCTCGTCGGACGGGTTTTGCCCGTCGGCTCCGAACCGCAGATCAAGCGACGGCAGCACCATGTAGAGCAGGATCGGTCCGATCCAGAACAGCACCTGGGAGGCGGTTTGCCAGCCGGCCTGGTTCATCCCCCACACGATCGGCAGGATGGCCAGCAGCAGCGTCGGGACGATCAGGCCCATCAGCCACAGCCTGCGCTTCTTGTCCTGCCACACCATCGTGTCTTCGGTTGATCCGGCGGTCATATCGCCAACCTCCTTGTTGTGACTCACAGCACCTTGCGATTAGACAATATCTTGCTCTGCGTCCCCTGTCTAGACATAGAGGGCATATTTGTAAAGGCGCTAGGTGATGATGGTGAGGTTAATTATCAGCCAGACGCACGCGCACACCGACGCGATCGGCAGCGGTTAGGCCGCCATCACGCGGCCGCGCCGTAGCGGGCCAGCACCTTCTCGCGCAGCCGCGGCTGCATGTTGACCTGCGTGACGTCGCCGCCGTAGTGCGCCAACACCCGGTGGTCCATCAGCCTGCGCCACAGCGGCGGGAAGTAGGTCAGTCCGATCAGCGTCCCGTAGCCGCACGGCAGATTCGGTGCGCCGTCCATGCTGCGCAGCGCTTGGTAGCGCCGGGTCGGGTTGGCGTGATGGTCGCTATGCCGCTGCAGGTGGTACAGCAACAGGTTGGTGACGATGTGATCGGAGTTCCAGCTGTGCTCGGGCGTGCAGCGCTCGTAGCGGCCGTTGGCTTTCTTCTGCCGCAGGAGTCCGTAGTGCTCGAGGTAGTTGACCGCCTCCAGCAGGGTGATGGCGAAGACAGCCTGCATGATCAGGAACGGGATCAGTGCCGGGCCGCACACCGCCAGCAGCGCGGCCCACAGCACGACGGTCATCAGCCAGGCGTTGAGGGCGTCGTTGAACAGGTAGGTTTTCGGGTTCCACGGATTGCGGCCCTGTCGGCGTATCTTCTGGGCCTCCAGCCGCAATGCCGAGCGCAGACTGCCGAAAACGCTGCGCGCCAGGAATTCCCAGAACGTCTCACCGAAGCGAGCCGACGACGGGTCTTCCGGTGTCGCCACCCGGACGTGATGACCACGGTTGTGCTCGATGTAAAAGTGACCGTAGCCGCTCTGTGCCAGGGAGATCTTGGACAGCCAGCGCTCCAGCGACGCCTTTTTGTGCCCCATCTCGTGCGCGGTATTGATGCCGACTCCGCCCAGTGCGCCTATCGACAGGGCCAGACCGATCTTGGCCGGCCAGCTCAGTGGGCCGTCTTGACCCAACCAGCTCAAGTTCGGCGCGGTGAACGTCAAAGCGGCGACGATCACGCTGAAGTATTGCAACGGGATGAACGCATAGGTGCAGAAACGGTAGTACTTGTCGTCCTCCAGCCACTGGGTGGCTTCGTCGGGCGGATTCTGTCCGTCGGCACCGAATCGCAGGTCGAGCGCAGGCATCACGACATACAGCAGGATCGGGCCGATCCAAAACAGCACCTGGGAGGCGGGGTACCAGCCCAACTGGTTCATCGCCCAGATGAACGGCGTGACGGTGATGACCAGCGTCGGGAAGACCAGTCCCATCAGCCACAGACGGCGCTTTTTGTCCTGCCACTCCATCGTGTTGTCGGTAGATCCTGCGGTCATATCGCTAACCTCCGGGCGACTCGTAGCACCTCAAAACGCGACGAGACGATATAGCGCCTCGAGTGATCTGAGTTGACGACGTTAATTGAAAAACCACACATGTCAAATACAGCTATTACCCAGTTGGACCCTACCGCCGGCGGCGGTATCGCGCCTGGCCAGCACGGAATTCCTGTGTCCGTACCCGAGGTAGATGACGACGCCCACGACCATCCACACGCCGAAGCGGATCCAGGTGACGACGGTGAGGTTCACCATCAGCCAGACGCACGCGCATACCGACGCGATGGGCAGCAGCGGCACCCACGGCGCGCGGAATCCGCGTGGCAGATCCGGGCGGGTTCGGCGCAGGACGATGACGCCGGCCGACACCAGCAGGAACGCGAACAAGGTGCCGACGTTGACCATTTCCTCGAGCTTGTCGGCGGGGAACGCCGAAGCGGTGGCCGCAACCAGCAACGCGACCAGGACGGTGATGCGCACCGGGGTGCCGCGCGAGCCGGTCTTGGCCAGCTGTCGCGGCAACAACCCGTCGCGCGCCATCGCGAACAACACCCGGCATCCGCCGAGCAAAAGCACCATCACCACGGTGGTCAGCCCCGCGAGCGCGCCGATCGAGATGATCCCGGACGCCCAGTGCACCCCGTTGGCGGTGAAGGCGGTGGCCAGGTTGGCGTGTCCCCCGTCGGGGGTGGTCTTCAGCACGGTGTACGGCACCATCCCGGACAGCACGACCGACACCGCCACGTACAGCACGGTGACAATGCCCAGCGTGACCACGATGCCGCGCGGGACATCGCGCTGCGGGTTCTTGGTCTCCTCGGCCATGGTGGCCACGATGTCGAACCCGATGAAAGCGAAGAACACGATCGACGCTCCCGCAAGCACCCCGTACCAGCCGTAGTGGCTGCTGTGCGCGCCGGTGAGCAGCGACAACAGCGACTGATCCACACCGGTGCCGGCGTGATCGGTCTCGGGCGTCGGAATGAACGGCGAGTAATTCGCGGCCTTCACGTAGAAGGCGCCGACGACGATCACCAGCACCACCACCGACACCTTGATGGCGGTGACCACGGTGGAAAACTGCGACGACAACTTGGTACCCAATGCGAGCAGGGTGGCCACCAGCGCAACGATCAGCAGCGCACCCCAGTCCAACTTGAATGGCCCGAGATCGATTGTGCTACTGGACAACCCGAATACCGTGCTCAAGTAACTCGACCAGCCCTTGGCGACCACGGCGCCGCCGATCGCCAGCTCCAGAACGAGATTCCAGCCGATGGTCCAGGCCAGAAACTCACCGAAGGTTGCGTAGGAAAACGTGTAGGCGCTGCCTGCGACCGGCAGCATCGACGCGAATTCGGCGTAGCACAGCGCCGCCAGCCCGCAGGTGATCGCCGCGATCAGAAACGAGATCCAGATGGCCGGGCCGGTGATGTCGCCCGCCGTCGATGCGGTGACCGTGAAGATGCCGGCACCGATCACCACCGACACCCCGAACACGGTGAGGTGCCACCAGCTCAGGTCCTTGCGCAGCTGGGTATCGAGCTCGTCGGTGTCGGCGATCGATTGCTCGACCGACTTCGTGCGCCAGCGACCGGCCATGCACCCGGACGTTACCGAGTAGTGTTCGGGAATGCGCGGGGAGAGCATGCGGGGGAAGGCTGTCGTGATTGGCGCCAGCATCGCCGGGCTGTGTGCGGCGCGGGTGCTGTCGGAGTTTTACGAGCAGGTCACGGTGTTCGAACGCGACGAGCTCCCGAGCACACCCGCCAATCGCACCGCCATCCCGCAGGGCCGCCATGTTCACCTGTTGATGGCCCGCGGCGCGGTCGAATTCGATGCGCTGTTTCCCGGTCTGCTCGACGACATGGTGGCGGCCGGGGTTCCCGTCTTGGAGAACCGACCTGACTGCATCTACTTCGGTGCGGCGGGCCACGTGCTGGGCACCGGGCACACCCTGCGCGACGAATTCACCGCGTACGTGCCCAGCCGGCCTCAGCTGGAATGGCAGATCCGGCAACGGGTTTCCCAGATCACCAACGTCGAAATCCAGCGCCGCTCGGTGGCCGAACCGGTTTTCGACGCCGATGCCCAGCGGGTGACCGGCGTCCTGCTCGACAGCGACAGCGACGAGCGCGAGTTCGTTGCCGCCGATGTGGTCGTCGACGCCGCCGGCCGCGGCACCAGGCTGCCGGTTTGGCTGGAGCAGTGGGGATTTCAGCGTCCACCGGAAAAGACGGTCGAGGTGGGCATCGGCTATGCGTCACACCAGTTTCGGCTGCCCGAGGGCGCCATCCGGGAGCGAGTCATCGTCGCCGGCGCGTCCCGGCAGGAGCCGCTCGGGCTGGGCCTACTGGGCTACGAGGACGGCACCTGGACGCTAACCACCTTCGGCGTCGGCAAAGTCGAACCGCCGCACACCTTTATTGAGATGCTCGCGCTCGCCAAAAAGCTACTGCCCGAGCGCATCTCGACCGGACTGCAGCGGGCCGAGCCGGTCGGCGAGGTGGCTTTCCACCGCTACCCCGCCAGCCGGTGGCGCCGCTACCACAAGCTGGAGCGGTTCCCGGCCGGAATTCTGCCGCTGGGCGACGCGGTGGCCAGCTTCGACCCGACCTACGGTCAGGGCATGACGATGACGTCGCTGCAGGCCGGTCACCTGCGCCGCGCGCTCGCTGATGGAGCAGATGAGGACCTGGCGCGCGAGGTGAATAGGGCGACCGCCAAAAGCACCTACCCGGTGTGGATGATGACGGCGATCGGCGACTTTGGTTTTCATCATGCGGCCGGGCCGGCGCCCCGGTGGTATCGCCCGGTGGGCAACCTGTTCGACCAGTTCCTCGGGGCGGCCGAGACGGATCCCGTTCTCGCCGAATGGTTTTTGCGCAGGTTTTCACTGCTCGACAGCCTGTACATGGTGCCGACGCCGCGGCTGATCGGCCGCACCATCCGGCACAATCTGCGGCTGTGGCTCGCCGAGCGCCGCGAGGCCCGGCTCGAACATCGCGGCGTACTGGCGCCGCGCTAATCTACAGGCCCACGGTGGCGCGAAATATCTTCGTTGGTTGATGGGCGACCAGCCGGATCGGGCCGTCGTCGGCGGCCACCCAGGCGGCAGCACCCCGGTTCAGGGTCAGCATCCCGGACTTTCCGTACACGGCCGTCGAACCCTCGATGCACAGCAGGATCTGCGGGCCGTCGTGCCGTGACGGCGCGTCGACTTCGTGGCCGATTTGGTCGTCACCCAGTGTCAGCATCGACGCCGAGAATTCTTCGGTGGGCGTGTCATAGATCAGCGCCAGTCCATCCGGGTGCGTCGGCGCACGCAGTTGAGCCTCGGTGGTGGGGGTGAAATTCAGCACCTTGAGCAACTCGGGCACGTCGACGTGTTTGGGGGTCAGGCCACCCCGTAACACGTTGTCGGAGTTGGCCATGATCTCCAGCCCGACGCCGCCAAGATACGCGTGCAGGTTTCCGGCCGACAAGAAGATCCCCTCACCGGGCCCCAGCGTTATCCGGTTGAGCAGCAACGCCGCCAGCACACCGGCGTCGCCGGGATACCGCTCGCCCAACTCCAGCACGGTCTTGGCCTCGGCCGCGAATTCCGTTGCGTGCGAACTCAAGTACTGGATCGCGCCATCCAGGACAGCGGTCACCAGAACGTCGATGTCGGGCTGCGGCGCGGTGATCCAGGTAGTGAACAACGCACGCAGGCCGTCAGCATCGGACTGGTCGTTCAGTAAATCGATGTAGGGGTCCAGGTCGGACACCGCCAGGGCCCGCAGCAGTTCGATCGTCTGGGCGACCGGACGGAATCCCGCCAGCGCGTCGAAGTGGTGCATCGCCACCAACAGCTCGGGCTTGTGGCTGGAGTCGCGGTAGTTACGCACCGGCGAGTTTGCCGGAATGCCGAGCCGTTCCTCGCGCAGGTAACCCTCGGCGGCTTGTTCGGCGCTGGGATGGGCCTGCAGCGACAGCGGTTCGTCGGCCGCCAGCACTTTGAGCAGAAACGGGAGCGCATCGCCGAACCGGGCGCGAGCCGCCGGGCCGAGCTGTCCCTCCGGATCGGCGACCACCGCCTGCAGCAGCGACACTTCGCCGTCCGGCTCCTCCAGGAAGGCCGGGTCGCCCGGGTTTGCACCGAGCCAGAGCTCGGCTTCTGGATGGGCGGCCGGTACCGGGCGCCCAGTGAACTCAGCGATGGCGGTCCGTGACCCCCATGCGTATGTTCGTATCGCTCCGCGTAGCAGCTGCACTGTCTATAACCCCTGAACCAGTTATCCCCGCACCAGCCGCAAATAAACCGCAGCCATCTCCAGTCGGACAGCCAATATAGCCAGCTGCTGCTCCACCCGTTGCGCGCCGGGCAGCGCGCGGCGGCCATCCGGCAGATCAGGCACATCCTCGGCGCCGACGATGTCGACGTCGTCGAACTGGGCGATCCGCGACGCGACCACCGTCCGCTCGGCATCCAGCGTCAACGCCAGCACCCGCAGCCGCTCGGCGATCGGACCGTCGATCTCCTCGTCGTGAAACAGCGCCTCCGTCGGGTCGGCGAACCCCGCCCCCGCTCCCGCGTGCAGCGCCAGCAAGGCGTCAGTGAGACCGGTCGCCGCAGCCACCTCGTGCGCGGTCCGCAGCAGAACCGTACACCCGTGCCGGGCCAGCGTCAGGGTCGCGGCGCAATCCCCGGCCAGCACCAGCCGGCGTCGCGACATGCGCTCGACCAGCGCCTTG
>DASQRI010000078.1:0-3055 GCA_035642975.1 Mycobacterium sp. | reverse complement strand
TAACGCACCGGTAGAAGTCCTGCCATCAGGCCCAGACCGGTCGACGGGCGCAGCGTAATCTTCCCTGAGCTATAACCTGATATGCCCGGGTTGAACGGCCGGGCCGGCCCGTAGTCCTACGTCCGTCGCCGTGACCGTCAGTCGCTGGCCGGCAGCGGTTTGGCCTCTTTGAGGCTCAGCGCGGTCTTGCCGATCGCCAGTGTTCCCGCGCCGGCCTTGGTTACCAGCACCTCGGCGCCGGTCTCGTCCACGTACCGCTTGCCCATCACGCTGCCGTCGGCGAACGCCGGATCCAGTTCACCGGAACGCTCGTCACCCAACGCCACCATCGGTGCGCCACCGCAGCGCAAATCGTCCAGGCTGTCCGCGCTGCGCACGACGATGACCTGGGTGTCGCACACCTGGCTGGCCAGACGGGTTCCGTTCTTGATCATGATGTCGATCCTCGGTTCGGTTACTGCTCGGCCGGAGCGGCGCGAAGCTCTTCGACGATTTCGCGGCGAAGCACCTTGCCCGTCGCGTTGGTGGGCAGCTCGTCGCGAAAGACTACCCGGTCAGGGGTGCGTGACCCCCGCAAACTCTTGCGGACATGCTCGCGCAGTTCCTCGGGGTCGGGGTCGGCACCGGCGGCCGGTACCACCACCGCGACGATGGCCTGGCCCCACTGCGGATCGTCGACGCCGACCACCGCGACGTCGCGCACGTGCGGATGCTCGACCAGCACGTCCTCCAACTCGGCCGGCGCGATGTTCTCCCCGCCGCGGATGATCGTGTCGTCGCTGCGGCCGCCGATGAACAGGTAGCCGCCCTCGTCGAGCGTGGCGACGTCCCTGGTGGGAAACCACCCGTCGGCGTCGAGCACCGAGCCGATCCCGGTGTAGCGGCCCGAGACCTGCTCACCACGAACGAACAGCTCACCGGTCTGCCCCGGCGGCAACACCGCGCCGGTGTCGTCGCGGATCTGTACCTCGATGCTCGGGACCGGCTGACCGACCGACGCCAACCGCCGGACCACGGCCGGGTCCGCGGCGGCCTGCCCCTGGCGGTGGTCGTCGGGGGTCAGCACGGCGATGGTCGAACTCGTCTCAGTCAGGCCGTAGGCGTTGACGAAGCCGACATGCGGCAACAGCTCCAGAGCCTTGCGGACCAGCGGCAACGGCACCTTCGATCCGCCGTAGGCCAGGTTGCCCAGGGACCGCAGCTGATGCTGTC
Organism: Mycobacterium sp.; assembly: GCA_035642975.1. Classification (GTDB taxonomy): domain Bacteria; phylum Actinomycetota; class Actinomycetes; order Mycobacteriales; family Mycobacteriaceae; genus Mycobacterium. Next base: position 1,843 of record DASQRI010000078.1, on the reverse strand, counting down.
CACGCTGCAATACGGTGACGATGCGGTCGAGCATGGTCGGCACCACCGTCGCGCTGGTGACGTGCTCGGCGTCGATCAGGCGCACCCACTCGTCGGCGTCGAAGACCGGCAGGTAGACCATCTTGCGTCCGGCGTACAGGTTCGACAGCGCCGCGCTGACTCCCGCGATGTGGTACGGCGGCACGCAGATCAGCGCCGCATCGGTCGGCTCCGCCGAGCCGAATTCGACGGTGCCGGTCACGTAGCTGGTCAGGTTGTTGTGCGTGAGCTCGACGGCCTTGGGTTGCGACGTGGTCCCCGACGTGAACAGCACGATGGCCACCGAGTCCGGGTCGGCGAACTCCGCAGCCGGCTCGGCGTTGCCGGCCTGAGCCAGAAACTCGTCGGAAACGATGACCTGCTTGGCTGTGCCCTCCACCCCACCCAGCTCGTCGCGGTAGCGGCTGTCGACGATCACCAGCGGTTCGGGCAGCCGGGCGACCAGGGTTTTGATCCCCTCGGCGGACAGCCGGTAGTTGATCGGGGTGAACGCCACCCCGGCCCGCGCGGAAGCGAAGATCAGCAGCGGAAGCATCGCTCCACCGAGGCCGACGTAGGCGACGTGCGATGCACCCGAGCGCGCGATGATGCCGGCGCCGCCGTCGGCCAGATCGCTGAGCTGCTGAGTTGTCAGCCGGACATCCCCGGACACGACGGCCGTTCGATCAGGATCGTTCGACGTCGCCATCTCGAGAAGCAGCGAAATACTCACGCTCGCACTTTCTGTCCTGTCAGCACGTTACAAAGCTCGTCCAAAGTGTCATGCCAGTTTAGATGACGTCACATTCTGACCGCGCCGTGGCCGACGTCACGGTGGAAGCCGCGTTTACCCACCGAGCGATCGGTTATCCCGCTGCGAGGCCGCCAGTAGTTGACCAAGCAACCACGAGCGAGTTGGGAACATCGCGTTGACGACCTTCACATCAGATCTTGTGCCCACACACTCCACCTTCACCCGGCTCCGAGCCGGGATCGCGGGCGCCATGCTCGCCGAGTTCTTCGGCACCTTCGTGCTGATCCTGCTCGGCCTCGGCACCTGCGCGGTCAACGTGGTCGGCCTGCCCGGTTCCGGCCGGCAGACCGTGCCATTCGGCCCGGACAACTGGCTGATCAACGTTTTCGGCTGGGCATTCGCCGTGATGCTGGCGGCGTACGTCTCCGGCGGTATCAGCGGTGCGCATTTCAACCCGGCGGTGACGCTGGCATTCGCCGTGGCGCGAAAATTCGAGTGGCGCAATGTCATTCCCTACTGGGTGGCGCAGATCGTCGGTGCCTTCTGCGGGGCCGCGGCCGTCTATGCGGTGTATCGGCCCGCCATCGAGGCCCACGACGCCGGCATAGCCCGAGCGGATGCGATGGACACCTACGGGATTTTCGCGACCTCACCCGCCCAGTACTTCCACGGCGGCTACCTCGGACCGGTTGTCGACCAGCTTGTCGGTACCGCGATCCTCGTCGTGCTGATCGCGGCGCTGATCGACAACCGAAACCAGGCGCCCGCCGGTAACTTGGCGCCGCTGCTGATCGGCCTCATCATCGCGGTGATCGGCTGCTCTTACGGCACCAACGCCGGATACGCGCTCAACCCGGCTCGCGAAATCGGCCCCAGAGTGTTCGCGTGGCTAGCGGGCTGGGGGAAGTTGGCGTTGCCCGGTGACTACGGGCAGACGACCAACTACTGGTGGATCCCGGTGTTCATCCCGCTGTTCGGCGCCGTCGCCGGGATCCTGCTGTACGACTTCTTCATCGGCCACGTGCTGGACGCGCGCGCGGCGATGATGCGCACCCCGGAGCCGGGTCTGGC
>DASQRI010000077.1:0-8011 GCA_035642975.1 Mycobacterium sp. | reverse complement strand
GCCGGTGTCGCGCAGAGCCTCCGTCTCGGCCTGCAGCTGCGTCGGCAAATCATTGCGCCACGTGTCGCGCAGCAACGCACGCATCCGCGCGAAACCACGAGTGGGGCCGCTCGCCAGTTCCCGCGCCACCGCCTCGGCGCGACTCCGCAGTTCAGCGGCGGGCACGATCTCGTTGATCAGCCCCCACTGCAGCGCCTCCGCGGCCTCGATCGGCCTGTTCCGCAGATACGCTTCCGCGGCGCGGCGTGGACCGATCAGCCGCGGCAGGTGCCATGTTCCGCCGCCGTCCCCGGAGAGTCCCAGGGCGGCGAACGCGGTCACGAACTTGGTGCCCTCGGCGGCGATGACCAGATCGGCCGCATACACATAGCCCAGACCGCCGCCGGCGACGGCGCCGTGCGCCGCGGTCACGATGGGAGCGTCGATTCGGCTCAGAATGCGAAACGCTTCATGAAACGGCGCGGTCATCTTCGCGAACAGGGTTCCGAACTGCTCGCCGGGACCGGCGAGGAAGTGCTCAATGTCCCCACCGACAGTCAGCGCAGGCCCGTTGCCACAGATGAGCACCGCGCGGATGGCGTCATCTTCCGCGATCCGTTGTGCCACATCGAGAATGTCCTCGACCATCCGCATGTTGATGGCGTTGCGGACGTCCGGACGGTTGAGGCACACGGTGGCGAGCGCGTCGGTGACCGAATAGTCGATGGTCTGCAGCGCCGCGCCACCACCGAGGGCTTGTACCCAAGCCGCGCTGTCGGTCAGTTGTTGCAATGACGCGATGCGTCCATCGGCGGCGAAAGCGATCAAATGGATGAATGCCGCCTCCAGTCGGCGACCCGACGTGCGCCCCTCGCCGCGGTAGTACCCGCCGACGAACAGCCGGCCGTCATCGAGAAGGCGGAACTCGTCGGGCTGCACCTCGACTTTGTAGTGGCGTCCGATCGTCCACCACACGTCGCGCCGCATCGCCTCGGGTCCGTCATGACGTCCACCCATGTCGAGCGGGAGGCCGTCGGTGACCTGCCCGACGAAGTCGGGATGCAACAGCGTCGTCAGCGCTTCGCGGTCCCCGGCCGCGAGTGCTCGGTAGAGCTGTTGGGCGGTCGACACGTTGGCGTCGAAGGCGTGGTCAACTCCCATAGCGCACGATCGCCCCCTTCGGTGCGGGTGGTGGTGCCACCGCCGACGATATCATCATTTTCTATTCCGTCTTAAATTCCGTGCCGACGGGGCGGCGGAACTGAGTTGCTGCGCGAGACGATACTTCTGCACCTTGCCGGTGGGCGTGGTCGGCAGATCGTCCGCGCGGCAGAAGACGACCCGTTTGGGAACCTTGAACCGCGCGAGTTTGGCGCGGCAGGTCTCCAGCACATCGGCTTCCGTGAGCACGGCCCCGGGGGCCAGAACGATGACGACACAGCCGGTCTCGCCCCAGCGTTCGTCGGGTAGCCCGACCGCGAACACTTGGCTGATGGCGTCGTCAGCGGCCAGCAGGTCCTCAATCTCCTTGGGCATGACCAACTCCCCGCCGCTCTTGTATAGTTCCTTGCTGCGGCCGGTGACCTGAAGGTAGCCATCGTCACGCACCACGCCTAAGTCGCCGGAGTGCAACCATCCGTGGCGCATCGACGCGGCGGTGTCATCGGCCCGATTCCAATAGCCCAGCATCGTCGTCGGTCCGCGCGATACGAGTTCGCCTTCGTGACCAGGCGACAGCGGAGCGCCGGTTTCGGGGTGCACGGCCCGGTAGTGCGCCAGTGCGTCGGTCCCCGAGATTCCGGCGGAGCCGGCCATTTTCGGGGATCCGACGGTGTCGGCGGTCAGTTCCAGGGGGTCCTCGGGACGGGTCAGCGTCATCGCGCCTCCGCACTCGGTCATGCCGTAGCCGGTGACGATCTCGCTGACGCCGAAGTCGGCCTCGATCCGCTTCCACAGCCAGATCGGCGCGGGCGCCGATCCGCACAAGATTGCCGCCAGCGAGCTCAGGTCGTAGTCGCCGCGCGCCGGGTGCTCGAGCAGCGCGACCGCCATCGTCGGCACGCACAGGATGTCGGTGGCCCGGTGTCGTTGGATGCCCGCGAAGTAGCGCTCGGCGCTGAACCGCGTCTGCGGGATGATCGCCCCGCCGACGAAACCGACCGACAGCAGACCCTCGATGTAGCCGAACATGTGGTAGCAGGGCAGCGAGAACAGAATCCGGCGACCATTCTCGTAGGCGCGGGTCAGCGCGGACCCGTAAGCGGTCCGCAGCACGGCGTCGTGAGATACCAGCACGCCCTTGGGTGATCCGGTCGTGCCGGAGGTGTACAGCATGTCGCCGGGCCCGCACGGATCCATCCGGCGACTCTCGCTGGCCCCGCGGTTCTGATCGCCCAAGGCCGCGAGCTCTCCGACCGTTAGCGCGCCGGCGCGCACGCTGCCATCGGTGTCGAGCAGCACCCGAGTCGGCGGATCCGGAATTTCGTCAAGCAACGCTTGGTAATCCAGGTCGGCGAAACCGGTCATCGTGATCACCACGCGGCATCCCGCATCGGTAAGAACGAACCGCAACTCGTCGCTGCGGTAGAGATAGTTCAGCGGCACGGCGATCGCCCCGGCGCGGGCGATGGCGAACTTGATCGCCACGAACTGCGGGTAGTTCGCCATGATCATCGCCACGCGATCACCCTGCTGGACGCCCAGGGCCACCAAACCGTCTGCCAGACGGCGGGATTCGGCCGCGACGTCGGCGTAGCTGAGCTCACCGTCGTCGGTCAGCACCATCGGCCGGCGGCTGTAGCATTCGGCGCAGTCGTCCAGCCAGTCCGACAGAGTGCGGGGCCGCCACTCCGGGAAACGCCGCCGCAGCTCGTCGCGGCGGGCGTGGATGTCTGCTGTCATGGGGTCACGGCGAGTCAGTAGACGTAGTTCTCGCCGCTGGCCCGCACGGTGATATCACTGATGCTGATTCCCCACGGCTGGTCGATGACATGTACGACAGCGTCGGCCAAGTCGTCAGGAGTGATCAGCCAGTACTGCACTGAATCGATGTCCGTTTGCTCGGGACGCAGCCCACCGGACTGCAGATTGGTGACGTTCTCAACGAACTGGCCGGCCTTCCCGCCAAGGAGCCCCATGATCGCTGTCTCGTTGACGACCGTGCTCGCCAGGTTGGTGCCCAGGACTCCCGTCGGCTTGATCGTGGTCACCTTGATCTTGCCTGCCGCCTCGACCCGCAATGAATCCGAAAGCGCGGTGACGGCCGCCTTTGTCGCGCTGTAAACGCCGGCCCCCTCGACGCCGGCGTTGCCGTAGATCGACGAGATGTTGACCACGTGCCCGCGACCTTGCGCAATCATCTGGTCGTACACCGCAGCTATGCCGTTCACGACACCTTTGATATTGATATCGATTGCCTGGTGCCACTTTTCCCAGGCTCGTTCGTGATCGGCGAAGTACGCCAACGGCATGATGCCGGCATTGTTCACCAGCACATCGATGCCTTGGTACATGTCGATGGATTGTTGTACGGCCGCCTTGACTTGCGCGAGATTCGTGACGTCCGCAACCTGCGCGGCGCCCTCCATGCCGGAGGCCTGGATACCGTCGAAGGTCTCTCTCAAGCCTGCGTCATTGATGTCTATGCCGACAACCTTGGCACCGGCTGCGGCGCATTTCTGGGAGATGAGCCTACCGAACCCACTGCCCGCGCCGGTGACAAATATGACCTTGTCAGCCAAGTAGTTCGACATCGCATCCCTATCGATTAAGAGTGATTTTGCGTTTCGGTAGCCTCGCCCCGCCAGCGGCTGTGTGACGGGTCGAGCAGGTCGGTGAGTCGTTCCTCCGGGAGCCAGACGATCGTTTCCAGCTCCAGCGCGTCCAGATAACGCACGCGGCCGCTGCGAAGATCCTCCAAACGCAGCCGAGGCGCGTTTCCGTCGACGTCGAATCGGACTGAGATCTGGGCGAATTCATTGCCGACGACGGCTCCGACACCCGGAACGTCGACGTCTTCGCTGCCACCGAACTCGATTGTCATGGGATCCTTCAGATCACGAAACCCAGCGTGGGCAGCGGTTGATCGTTGTCCACCAGAACCACCTTCTTGTATGCGAGCTGAAGGCCGCTTTCGTCGCGGCGAAGGCGGTAGGTGGTCCGGCCACCCCATAGCCGGGTACCGCGTGCGCGTGATTCGACGGCCAGAAAGTTCGCGCCGACCTCGAGATCGGTCCCGCCTACGGGATTGTCTCTGCCGCCGAGGAATTCGATGTTGGACAGCAGCCGACGCAGGTTCGACGGCGGAGCCTGCGCATAACGCTTGCCGGTGCGCAGTTGATTCAACCTGGTCGAAATGCGGCTGCGGTTGTCATAGATCACCGACATCTGACGCCCCGGGTCGCCGCCCTCACCGTCGATCGGCACCCAATACAGCGCGTCGTCGGTCCACAGCGCTTCCCATCCGTCGTAGTCGCCCTCGTCGGCCAGTCGCGCCTCCCGGTAGAGGAACTGCTCAACCGCGTGGCGATCGAAGTCTTCGGGCACCGGCCCCAGGCTCGCGTCCGCCCGGACAGCGACGGTCATGGCGCCTCCATGAGTGACTTGTACTGTCGCCAAAAACCGCGCATCCCGGTCTCGTCGGTGGCGCCACCGACGGTGAATCCGTTCTCGTCGACCGCCTCGCGGTTGAGTCCGCGGCGCACGTCGAGCCACTCCGGCGTCAGCGATGCGAGCCCAGCCTGATTGCGTTCATACATCTCGGTGTCGTCGGCGAGCAGCATGCCCGCCGGGCCGACCGATCCGACGCACTGGGAAACCATGCGGCGGTTGAGTTCATCTGCGCCGGCCAACTGCACGGCGGTCGAATACTGCACGCACTCACCGACCGCGACCGGTTGAATGTTGAAAACCTGAATCTCCGCGATGAACAGGTTCGGGAAGACCATCACATGCGGTCCGCCCTCGATCAGGATGCGTTCTGCGTCCGCGCCGTATTTGGCCCGCATCGCCGCCACGTAGTCGGGCGCCCTGGATTCGGTGGTGCCGAACCAGCGCAACGGTTCACCGAATTTGCGGAACTCCGGTCGCAGATCGTTCTCGCTGTGCCCATTGCCCAGGTCGCGGGTCACCGCGGTGGAGGAATCGCTGTAGAGCGAACCGATCGGACTCCCGGTCACTCCGAAGATCGAGCCGTGCACGAACTGCGGGTGATAACCATCGGTTTCGTTCTCGGCCAAAAGTTTCCAGTTGGCCTGTGTCCGGTGCTGAAGCCATCCGGCGGTGAGCTCGACGCGGCCGTCGGGGGACAATCGCACCAACCGGTCGATCTCGCCGGCCGCGGCGCCGAGGTGCTCCAGCAGCGAGGGACCTTCGGGAGCGAAGCTGCCGAACACGAAGCCGTGGTAGGAGTCGACCCGTGGCACCCGCCCCAGAGCGAGGTCTAACTTGCGCTGGCCGTAGCCCTTGAAGAACGGGAAACCAACCAGTTCGCCGTCATTGCGATACGTCCAGCCGTGATACGGGCAGCGAAATGCCGACGCGTTGCCCTTGGCGTCGTGGCATACCTGGTTGCCCCGATGCGCGCAGCGGTTCAGCAGCAGGTGCAGCACACCGTCGCGGTCGCGGCTCATGATGATGTCCTGCGGCCCGAGGCGTTTTCGCACGTAGTCGCCGGGTTGGGTCACTTCGGTCTCGTGACCGACGAAAACCCAGCTGCGATACCAGATCTTGCGGACTTCCTCGGCGAATATCGCCGGGTCGGTGTAGAGCGAGCCGTGCACCTTGTCACGTTGGATCAATTGGTCGGTCACCACGGTCATGGCCGTCCTCCGCGCCCGTTGCCGAAGACCGGCCGCCGTTTCTCCCCGAAGGCGGCGACGCCCTCGGCGAAGTCATCGGTGTCGAAAAGCTCTGACTGGCATACGGCTTCGCGCTCGAGCAGCTCAAGCGGATCGAGGGTGGCCGGATTGGCCAGCAACGCCTTGATCACGCCGTACGCGCGCTGCGGCCCCGCCGCCAGACGTCGGGCGTTGCAGCGCGCCGACTCCAAGGCCCCGCCGGGCTCCACGACCGCGTCAATGAGGCCCAGTGCCAAAGCCTCCGGGGCCGAGATCGGCGCCGCCAACATCAGCATCTGCCGCGTCCGGGCCGGACCGATGCGAGCCGGCAACGACACGAAAGTGCCCATGTCACCGGCCAGGCCGATGTTGGTGAAGGTCGTCGCGAACGTCGCGTCGCGCGTCGCCACCACCCGATCGCAGGCGGCGGCCAACGCAGTGCCCGCCCCGTATGCCGACCCTTCGACGGCCGCGAGCACCGGCTTCGGTGTGGCCCAGATGGCGCGAATAACGCGTTGCGCCAGATGCACCCGGTCAAGAGCGCGTTCGGCAGGCATACGGTGCATGGTGGAGATGTCGCCCCCGGAGCAGAACACCGGGCCCGCTCCCGTCAGGATGATCACCCGGATGGCGGGATCGGAGTCCGCGGACTCGATCGCCTCGGCCAGCGCGATGCGCATCGGGATGTCGATCGCGTTGCGCTTCGCCGGCCGGTTGAGGGTGACGGTGCGCACCGCGGCATCGTCGTCGATGAGCACCGGGTTGTCGGTTGTCGTACTCATCGGCCGTTGAACTTCGGTGGACGGCGTTCGATGACCGCGCGTAGCCCTTCGAGCGCGTCGTGGGTGCCGGACAATTCGGACACCGTGCGTGACTCCTCGGCCAGCCGCTGCTCAACCGAGGCGCCCACCCCGTTCCACACCAGGCGCTTGGTGGCCGATACGGCTAGAGTCGGTGAATTCGCCAAGGTGAGGGCGATTTCGGTTGCGCGGGCGGATAGTTGGTCGTCGGGAACCGTTTCGGTGACCAGCCCGATGTCGCGCGCTTCGGTGGCCGACAACGTGGGGTTGAGCAGCAGCACGCGCAGCGCCTGACGCAGGCCGATGAGTTGGGTCAGCGTCACCGACGACCCGCCGTCGGGGGCCATCCCGACCCGCACCGCTCCGGAGAAGAATTTTGCCGACTCGGCGGCGACGACGATGTCGGATGCGCAGACCAGGCCCAGCCCGCCTCCGCCTGCGGCGAACCCCTGCACCGCGGTGACCACCGGTACGCGCAGCTGGATCAGGGCCGCGGTCGCCAACTGCAGCCAGGCCGTCGCCTCGCGCAGATACTCCGGCAGGTCGCTGCCCTTGGATTCGAAGGTGTGGATGTCGCCGCCCGCGCAGAAATTCCGTCCCGCACCGGTGAGCAGCACTACCCGAACGGCGTCGTCGGCATGGCACCGGAGGATGGTGTCGTGCAGCGCTTTCAGCAGCTCAACGTTGAGCCCGTTGGACGCTTCCGGCCGGTTCAGGCGCAGCCGGGCGATACCGTCGGAGCCGACGTCCAATGTCACGGGTGCGGCGTTGGTGGTGGTCATGAGGGGGTCCCTACCCGGCTGAACTCGTCGACTCCGTGCCTGGTGATGTGCGCGACGACGGCACTGATTTCGTCGTCGAGGCCTTGTGACAGCGATTGTTCGCGAGCCTGGCGAACGAGCTTCTTGATCGTCGTCACCGCCACGCGGTCACGGCCGGCAAGCTGCGCCACGAAATGGTTCACACCTTCGTCGAAGTCTTGCGGCGCAAAGCTGCGGTACGCCAAGCCAAGACGCACCGCATCCAGACCAGTCAGCCGGTCACCGCTGAGCAGCAGACCGAGCGCGAGCTGACGACCGATCAAGCTGGGCAGCCGCTGCGTGCTTCCGCCACCGGGGATCATGCCGAAGTTGATGTGGTTGTCGCCAATTTTGGCGTCGTCGCGAACGACGACGATATCGGCTGCCTGCATGAGCTCGAAGCCGCCGGCCATCGCGACACCCTCCACCGCGGCGATCACCGGGACGTCGACGGCGGAGATGGCATCACAGGCCCGGCGGAACGCGTCGAACAGCGTCCGCAACGTGTCCGGGCCGGCGGATTTCAGGCGTTCGACCTCGGCGACATCGCCTCCGGCGCAGAAGTTTTGGCCCGCCCCACGGATGACGATCACGT
>DASQRI010000076.1:0-5965 GCA_035642975.1 Mycobacterium sp. | reverse complement strand
GCGCGAACGCAGCACGGTGCCGGGCAGGGCGTGCTGATAACCGGGCGGCGGCTGGTGGAACGGATCCTCCGAGGGCAGCAGCGGGCGTGCTTTGGCCTGCAACTCCTCATGTGGCGCACGACCGATCCACTCCGCACCGGTTGCGCTCGCAAGGTTGCCAATGTCCATCGGGGCATTGTTGCCTAAGAGGGCTTTAAGAATCCAGTCGGCTCGCTGGAGACGCCGAACACATCACCGATGGTGCACCGACAATGATATTCATTTTCGACAATGCGAACTGTGCACGGTAGTGTCGGTATCGTCTTAATGATAACCATTTTCAATACGGGGGACGATGCGGACTCGGTGGCCACGACCGCACGCGGATGCGCGACGCGGTGAACATCGAAATCGTCAGTGGCACATATGACATCGGCGCGATGCCCGACACGACAGCCGTTCACCGTCGCCATCTGCACGGCCTGCTGTGCCGACGTGACGCCCCAACTGATGAACCTGCTGGGCAACGTGATTCGCCGCTGCCCGCATGGGATGTTGGTGACGACCGAATGCCTGCTCGGGCAAATCACCTGCGCGACCCGTCCGGCCAGGGAGGGCGCAATGCTTTTGCTGCAGCCCTGCTCGATCGACCGCACCCCTAGCGCGCCGGTGCAATGGCTGGGACCAATTACCGACTTAGCGGATGCGCGTCTGATCTGTGCATGGATCGGGCGGGGCGAGTGGGACTTTCGAGAGCTGCCGACTCGTCTTCGCGCAGAGGCAACATTGCAACGCTCCGGCGTGCGGAACTGACGACCTTCAGCCTATCGATGGCTGTGCGTGACCCCCCAGGCGGGCGGCGGGTCGGTAGGTCAGCCGGGAGGTCGCAGCGCGGCGAACTCGTCGGTGACCCGCAGCCGTGAATCCGCGAAGCGATACAGCGCCGCCGGTCGACCGCCGCTTCGCCCGGACTGCGCGACGGTGCCGGTCGGACTGATGACGCCACGACGAGCCAGCACGCGCTGCAGGTTGGTGGTGTCGACCTGATGCCCCAGTGCGGCGCTGTAGATGTCACGCAGGGTCGAGAGCGCGAATTCGGTTGGAGCCAAAGCGAATCCTATGTTGGTGTAGGACATCTTGGCGATGAGCCGGGTTCGGGCGTGGGCGACCATCGGGCCATGATCGAAGGCCATCGGCGGCAGCGCGGTGACCGGATGCCAGCGGGTGTCGGGCGGCAGCTCCGGGATGGCGGGGGAGGGCACCAAGCCCAGGAAGGTCGACGCGATGGTGCGGGTGCCGGGCACGCGCGCAGGCTCGGAGAACACCGCGAGCTGCTCCAGATGAGCGACTTCGCGCAGGTCGACCTTCTCGGCCAGCTGACGCCGCACCGACGTGGTCATGTCCTCGTCGTGGCGCAGCCGTCCGCCCGGCAACGACCAGGCACCGCGCTGCGGATTCTGGGCGCGTTGCCAGAGCAGGACACTGAGCTGGGGCTTCTGCGTCTTGGCGTCGGATCCAAGACCGCGAACCTGGAATACGACGGCGAGCACTTCGTGAGCAGTGCTACCATGTGCCATGTTTTCGATTATAAGTCGAAAACCGGGTCGGGAGCGAAAGGAACGGCCAATGACGGTCCTGAATCGCGCGGACCCGCTGGCGGACGACCTGGCAAAAAACCTGGCAAGCGAAATGGCCACGGGTATCACCAGCTCTGCCGCCGGCTATGCCGGCATCGAGGGCGACGATCGATGGGCGGCGGAGATCCGTCGGCTGGCCGACCTGCGAAACGCCACGATTCTGGCGCACAACTATCAGCTGCCGGCCATCCAGGATGTCGCCGACCACGTCGGTGACTCGCTGGCGCTGTCCCGGATCGCCGCCGAGGCGCCCGAGGAAACCATCGTGTTCTGCGGCGTGCACTTTATGGCCGAGACCGCGAAGATCCTCAGCCCGGAAAAGACCGTGCTCATCCCGGACCAGCGGGCCGGGTGCTCACTGGCCGACTCGATCACCGCCGACGACCTGCAGGCCTGGAAGGACGAACACCCCGGCGCCGTCGTCGTCTCCTACGTCAACACCACGGCCGCGGTGAAGGCGCTCACCGACATCTGCTGCACCTCGTCGAACGCCGTCGACGTGGTGGCCTCCATCGATGCCGATCGCGAGGTGCTGTTCTGTCCTGACCAGTTCCTCGGAGCCCACGTGCGCCGGATCACGGGTAGGCAGAACCTGCATGTGTGGGCCGGCGAGTGCCATGTGCACGCCGGCATCAACGGCGACGAGCTCACCGATCAGGCTCGTCAGCACCCGGATGCCGAGCTGTTCGTCCACCCGGAATGCGGTTGTGCGACGTCGGCGCTGTATCTGGCCGGCGAAGGCGCCTTCCCGGAGGACCGGGTCAAGATCTTGTCGACCGGCGGCATGCTGGACGCCGCACGCTCCACAAACGCCCGCCAGGTGCTGGTCGCCACCGAGGTCGGCATGTTGTATCAGCTGCGCAATGCCGCTCCGGGCGTTGACTTCCGTGCGGTCAATGATCGCGCGTCGTGCAAGTACATGAAGATGATCACTCCCGCGGCGTTGTTGCGTTGTCTGGTCGACGGCGCCGACGAAGTCGACGTCGATGCGCAGACCGCCCAACGGGCGCGTCAGAGTGTGCAGCGGATGATCGCGATCGGCCAGTCCGGCGGCGGCGAATGAGCATCCACCCAGCCTGGCGGGAGAGCGCCGACGTTGTCGTGATCGGCACCGGAGTCGCCGGCCTGGCCGCCGCGCTGGCAGCGAATCGGGTCGGCCGCCGGGTCGTCGTACTCAGTAAGGCAGGCCGCAAACCCGGTGGAACGGCCACGCACTACGCCCAAGGCGGGATCGCGGTTGTGCTGCCGGATACCGACGACTCGGTCGATGCGCACGTTGCCGACACCGTCGCCGCCGGGGCCGGTCTGTGCGACCCCGACGCGGTGACGTCGATCGTCGCCGACGGCTTCCGGGCCGTCACCGAATTAGTAAACGACGGAGCACGATTCGATCAGGCATCGACCGGCGGCTGGGCGCTGGGCCGCGAGGGCGGGCACTCACGGCGGCGCATTGTGCACGCCAATGGCGACGCCACCGGCGCCGAGGTGCAGCGCGCGCTCGACCACGTGGCAGGCGTGCTGGACATCCGCACCAAACACGCCGCCCTGCGGTTGCTGCACGACGCGGGTTCCGGAAGAGATGCTGTGACAGGGGTATTGGTGGCCAATCGGCATGGCGTCGGCATCGTTCAAGCGCCGTCGGTGATCCTGGCCACCGGCGGGCTGGGACATCTTTACAACGCCAGCACCAATCCCGAAGGCTCCACCGGCGATGGGATAGCGCTGGCGCTGTGGGCCGGTGCCGCGGTGAGCGACATCGAGTTCATCCAGTTCCACCCGACGATGTTGTTCGACGAGCGCGGTGGCGGCCGACGACCTCTGGTCACCGAAGCCATCCGCGGTGAAGGTGCGGTTTTAGTTGACAGTCAAGGTAATTCGGTTACCGAAGGCGTGCATCCGATGGGCGATCTGGCGCCGCGCGACGTCGTCGCCGCCGCGATCGACGCCCGGCTGCGCGCAACCGGCGATCAGTGTGTTTACCTCGACGCCCGCGGCATTCGGGATTTCGGGCGCCGCTTCCCAACCGTCAACGCCGCGTGTCGTGCGGCGGGCATCGACCCGGTTCGCCAGCCCATCCCGGTGATTCCGGGTGCGCATTACAGCTGCGGCGGCGTGGTGACCGACGTGCACGGACAAACCGAACTGTCCGGGCTGTTCGCCGCCGGCGAGGTCGCGCGAACCGGGATGCACGGCGCCAACCGGCTGGCGTCCAACAGCCTGCTGGAAGGCCTTGTGATCGGAGGCCGGGCGGGACGGGCGGCGGCCGCGCACGCAGCCCTGATCGGACCCGTACGCGCCACGGCGGAGGAGCCGAACGACTGCGCTTCGCTGGTCCGCAGCGACCTGCAGCGGGCGATGAGCCGCGACGCCTCGGTCGTTCGTGACGCCGAGGGACTGCACCAATTGATCGACACGCTGTCGGCCGCTTCGGTGAGTGCGGTCGCCACTCGGGCCGGTTTCGAAGACGCGGCGCTGACCATTACCGCCCGCGCAGTGGCGGTGGCCGCGCTGGCCCGCGAGGAAAGCCGAGGCTGCCACCACCGGGCCGAACACCCCGACACAAGCGCAGCACCTGCGCGCAGCCTCGTTGTCCGACTGGCCGCTGACTGCAACGCGCAAGTGGAGGCACTGGCGGCGGTGTGCTGATGGCCCTCTCGGCAAGCGAGTTCGCCGAGGCCCGTGCCACGATCAGCCGCGCGCTCGACGAGGACCTGCGCTACGGGCCGGACGTCACGACGGCCGCGACGGTGCCCGACGGTTCCAGGACCACCGCGTCGCTGATCACACGTGCGCCCGGTGTGGTCGCCGGGGCGGACATCGCACTGCTAGTGCTCGATGAGGTGCTCGGCGCCGACGGCTATCGGGTCCTGAACCGCGTTGACGACGGCGCGCGGCTGCAGCCGGGTGCGGCGTTGTTGACGGTTGAGGCCCAGATGGTCGGCCTGTTGACCGCAGAGCGGACCTTGCTCAACCTGGTGTGCCACCTGTCCGGGATCGCCACTGCGACGGCTGCGTGGGTCGACGCGGTGGCAGGCACCAACGCGAAGATCCGCGACACCCGCAAGACGCTGCCGGGTCTGCGTGCCCTGCAGAAGTACGCAGTTCGCGTTGGCGGCGGGGTCAACCACCGGCTCGGCTTAGGCGACGCGGCGCTGATCAAAGACAACCATGTCGCGGCGGCGGGATCGGTGGTCGCGGCACTGCGTGCGGTGCGAGCCGCTGCACCCGATCTGCCGTGTGAGGTCGAAGTCGACTCGCTCGAGCAACTCGACGAGGTGTTGGCCGAGCGGGCCGAGTTGGTCTTACTCGACAACTTCCCGGTTTGGCAGACGCAGATTGCTGTGCAACGCCGCGATGCCCGGGCTGCGGCGACCAAACTTGAATCCTCAGGCGGACTTTCGCTGGAGACCGCTGCGGAGTACGCCGGAACGGGCGTGGATTACCTTGCCGTCGGTGCGCTCACCCACTCGGCGCGGGTGCTCGACATCGGTCTGGACATTTGAGCGCATACTCGGGTGCCGCTATCACCAGCGCGGCGGCGCGGCGCCACGGCCGAAACCCCAGGTCGACTGACCCAGTCTCGGTTTGTTCACTTCATCGGGCGCTCGCCGAAAATCGGCCTGCAGCAACGGTTCCGCGTCGGATCCTGCGTTGATCGCCGAGCAGGGTGCCCGGAATTCGCAGTCGCGGCAATGCCCGGCGAACGTCGGGTAGATGGTTGGCCAACCGGTCATATCCACCGCCTCGGCGGCGATCAGCGTTCCCACCGAGGTGATTTCGTGGCGGCTGCGCCGGATGCGAGTGCGACGCAGCACCCCCGCGGTACGCTGCTCGGTTCGGTTCGTCGCATCGCCTCGTGCGGCCTGTGCCGAAACCCGTTGGTGTTGCGGGAGCGATCGACCACCGCCGCTGGGCTCGTGTTGGGCGACCGCTTTCGGCATGCGTTTCATCGCGGACCCGGCGGGCGGGAATTTGAGCGGGCCGTCGATACGCACCTCGTTGTGGATGGTTCCGGCGACCTGGACACCGATGTAGTCATGCTCAAACGCCCAACAGGCCGCCACCGCCTGCTCGTCGCGGTCCCACCGGTCGAGGTCCTGCCACTCGTCGACGATCTGATGGCAGACCACCCAATACTCGTCGGCGGCGTCGACGGCCACCAGGTCAATCCGGCACCGATAGATCACCGGTGATCCGTCGTGCACCAGCAATCCACAGTCGGGGTCGTCGGGATTCGGGACCAGCGCCTCAACATCGAGGTCGATCTTGACCGGCGCGAAGTCGTCGACCGCATGCGCCCACGCGTCATAGCAGTCCAAGAGCGCCGCGCCTTGGTTGAGCAACTCGGT
>DASQRI010000075.1:0-5420 GCA_035642975.1 Mycobacterium sp. | reverse complement strand
CGACGCCGCGATGCGGCTGTTGGGGTAAGCGCTCGATATCATCGAACCGTCACCCAGGCGCTACAAACTTACTCTGAAGTAAGGTACGGTCTTTTCATGAGTTCGGAGCATTTCGACGTCGTCATCGTCGGGGCGGGCTTCGGCGGCATCGGCGCAGCGATCCAGCTCAAGCGCCTCGGATACGACAACATCGCCATCCTCGATCGCGAAGCCGACCTGGGTGGAACTTGGCATGTCAACCGCTATCCGGGCCTCGCCGTCGACGTCCCGTCGACCACCTACTCCTATTGGTTCGAGCCCAACCCGTCCTGGTCACGGCTGTTCGCGACGGGCTCGGAGGTCAAACAGTATGCCCACGACGTCGCCGACAAGTACGACGTGCGCCGTCACATGCGGTTCAACACGACGGTGGAAAGCGCTCGCTGGGACGAGGAGGCGCAGCTGTGGCAGGTGGCGCTGGCCGGCGGCGACACGCTGACTGCGCACTTCCTGATCACCGCCACCGGCTTCCTGTCCCAGCCACACATGCCGGACATCCCGGGCATCACCAGCTTCGGCGGCAAGGTGGTCCACACCACCGACTGGGACGACAGCTACGACTTTGCGGGTCGTCGGGTCGGGTTGATCGGTACCGGGGCCACCGCGATCCAGCTCATCCCCGAGCTGACGAAGACGGTCGCCGACTTGACGGTGTACCAGCGCACCGCAATTTGGGTAGCGCCCAAACTGGATTTCCGGATTGTCCCGGCCGTGCGACGGCTTTTTGCCCGCATCCCGCTCACCCAGCGGGCGCTGCGATGGGTGAGCGACAACCTGCTGGAGTTCATGACGCTCACCGCCGTGCTGAATTACCGCTACTTCCGGCGGCTTTCCATCGGCGGGATGGACGTTTGCAAGATGCATCGGTTCGCACAGGTTCGGGACGAAGAACTGCGGCGCAAGCTGACCCCCGATTACGACATCGGCTGCAAACGGCCGAGCTGGTCTAACGACTACTACCGCAGCTTCACCAAACCGCATGTGCACCTGGAGACCGGCGGCATCGAACGGATCGAGCCCGACGGCATCGTCACCAACGACGGGCACAAGGCCGCCATCGACACCCTCGTGCTGGCCACCGGATTCGATTTGTGGGACGCCAACTTCCCGGCCATCGAGATAGTCGGCCGGGAAGGCAGAAACCTCGGAAAGTGGTGGCGGGAGAACAGGTTCCAGGCCTACCAGGGCGTTTCGATGCCGTACTTCCCGAACTACCTGAGCCTGGCCAGCCCCTATGCCTTCTCCGGGCTGTCCTTCTTCAACACCATGGAATACCAGATGCGACACATGGACCGGTTGCTGGGTGAGGTAAAACGCACCGGCGCAACCACATTCGAGGTCACCAAAGAAGCCAATGCGCGCTTCCTGGACCGGATGACCAAGAATCTGGACAGCTCGGTGTTCTACGCCGGCGACTGCGCGACGTCGCGGTCCTACTACTTCAACCACAGCGGCGAGGCGACCCTGCTACGACCCACGTCGGTGCGCAACGCCGTGCGGGAGGGTTCTCGGTTCCCGCTGAGCGACTACGCAATCAGTTAAGGTTTGGGACTGGGTTTCAGTAGCCGGTAGACCCGCAGCCTGGCCATCGTCGGATTGATCGGATACGTTGCCTATCTGGGCGGCAACGCTATTCGCCACGCCCAAACATCGTGACCTCCATCAATTTCCGCACACATGCTTGCGGGTAGGCGGAGTTGTCAGCCGGGTCGTCGTAATGCACCAGCCGTCCCACGTCGACCACCAGTGCCATCGCCGCGTGCACCAGAAAACGCGCGTATGCCGCCGTTAGCTCCGGGCGGGCCGCCGACAGCAAGCGCATCCAGGCGTCGATCGTCGAGCGCTGCACACTGCGGAGCAACTCCTGGTCCACCCGGGTCAGATTCACCCGCTCGGTGTAGTAGATCGCGGCCAGCTCTGGATTGGCGAACGAGGTTGCCACGTACGCCTCGATCAACAGAGTGAGCATCTGGTGCGGTTCGGTTAGGCCGGTCAGGATCGCCGACAGCCGGCCCGAGACCCGGTCGGCTGCACGCCGTAACCCGGTCGCGAGAATGTCGCACTTGCCGGGAAAATACCGGTAGATCCCCGATACCGGGATCCCGACAGCCGCGGCGATCTCCGCCATGCTGGTCGCGGGGTACCCCTTGGCGTTAAACAACACCATCGACGCCTGCAGCAATGCTTCGTACACCCCGGTATCGGTTTCGAAGATCCGCCACGACGTGGGCCGGCCCAAGGCATCCGCCGGCTCCGGGAGCTCGGCCTTCAGCACCGCCGAGGCGGCGCCGGCCAAAAGCGAGCGGATCTCCTCGGCGGGCAGTTGAACCCGTTGGTCGACGATGCTGCCGATCACGCTGAGCACCCCCGATGACAGCATCCATCGGTGCGACGAGGTCAGCGTCGGGCGAATCACGATGAGCGGCCGCTGAATTCGGCGGTTGACCAACCGTAGTTGGTCGCCCAACGTGGACTGGTCATCGCCGTGCAGGTAGCGGGCCTGCCATCGGTAGAGTCCGCCGGACTCGCGGTTGGCCAATGTCACATCGATCAGGGCCTCAACCAATCGGTCCAGTGTCGCGGCCGGGTCGGCGTCTTCGGCTTCCGCGTCGGCGAAGTCGGTGCAGTCGACCAGTTGCTGACCAAGCGCCAGCACCGCGCTACGGAAGAGCTCGTATTTGCTCGCATAGTGCCGGTACAGCGCCGGCGCAGAGATTCCGACTCTGGTCGCGATGGCTTCCATGCCGACGGCGTGGTAACCCAACGCGCTGAACGCCTCGGCGGACGCCCGCGCGATCTGGTCCTTGCGGTCTTTTGGGCGTCGGCGCACGGCGGCCGCAGGCTCGGCGCGCGCTGTCGTCACCGCCTCACCCTACGCGCGGATTGGTGGCTCAAAAACCTACCGAAGAGTCAGAATCTCCATTAACATAATGGGCGCTCGACGCGCTTACGGAGTGCTGACGAGCCGCGACGTCGGACATGACGACGTACGAGGGCCGTGTCGGAGGTAACCGCGCATGCTGGAGAAGATTCGCCGCATCCTCGGCCATCAGCTCACGCTAGCCGAGCTGATCGGGCTCGGAACTATCGTTGGCACACCGTATTTCCTGGTGGGAACGATCTGGTCGACCACACATACCGCGCATCTCCGGCGCATGCACGGGGCCGACCTGGTGGTGCCGTTCCTCGGCTCGATCGTGTCCTGGCCGGTGCTGCTGTTCTCGGACGTCTGCATGACATGAGCGCTGACGCC
Organism: Mycobacterium sp.; assembly: GCA_035642975.1. Classification (GTDB taxonomy): domain Bacteria; phylum Actinomycetota; class Actinomycetes; order Mycobacteriales; family Mycobacteriaceae; genus Mycobacterium. Next base: position 2,128 of record DASQRI010000075.1, on the reverse strand, counting down.
GCCGGCATGCCATTCACGACCACCCGGCACGCGGATTCACATAACAATCTGCTTTGAAGGGGAGCCCTGTGAGCAATCGTCAAGTCGTCCTCGGATTCGTGGGCATCGCGTTGATCGCGACCGGGCTGCTGGCGCTGTGGTTTCCGGTGTACTTGAGCCAGTACGACCACTACGGGATGCAGATCAGCTGTGGCCGAGGTTTCGGCGCGAGCCTGGCACAGGCCGGCGACGTCGATGGGGCCGGTTTCGTCACCAAGTGCGGAACTGCTCTGCTTATCCGACGTACCTGGGCGATCCCCAGCACCATCATCGGATGCGCGTTACTCGCGGTCGTTTTGGCGGCCTGGGTACGCGCAAAGCCGGACGCCGAGGAGGAAAGCACGCGCTTCTGGGAATTGCACGGCGACGCCACCTAACGCGCCGCGCGAGCGCATTCGACAGTTGAAACTGTTCAGTCTGGACTGTCTAATGTATGGTGGCGGTGTGGACGGGGTCAGCGAGTCGGCAGCAGCGGCCGCCCGAGATCTTCGGGTCATGTTCAGCCGACTACGACGCCAGCTGAAGGACGTCGCGAGCGGCGGCGGTCTGACACCGTCGCAGACCGCGGTGCTCACCCGGCTATGGAAAGAGGGTGCATCGTCTGCCAGCGTGCTGGCAGACGGCGAGCGGGTGCGGCCGCAGTCGATGGCGACCATACTGACTGCACTCGACCAGCACGGCCTGATTCGGCGTGCACCGGACCCCGATGACGGTCGGCGGCAAGTGATTTCGTTGACCGCAGCCGGCCGGCGTCGTGCGGAAAGCGACCGCCAGATCCGCGAGGAATGGCTGGCCCGTGCCATGCAAGAGCGCTACTCGGAGCGGGAACGGCGCGTGATCCTCGACGCGCTATCCCTGCTCCAGCGCTTGACCGACTAGGAAAGGGAGTTACTCCAATGGAAGTGGGCATACACTTTATCGACTTTCTACCGGGCGACCCGGGAAACTTAGCCCCGACGCTTCTGGCGACCGCGACGGCCGCCGAAGACATCGGCGCGACGATGTTCACGCTGGCAGACCATTTCTTCCAAATGGAAGGTGTTGGGCGCGCCGAGGATCCATTCCTGGAGGGCTACACGTCACTGGGTTTCCTGGCTGGTCGGACAGCCCGTATCACGCTGGCGTTGCTGGTCACCGGAGTCACCTATCGCCACCCGGGGGTGCTGGCCAAAACGGTCACGACGCTCGACGTGCTCTCGCAGGGCCGTTCGATGTTCGGTATCGGCGCCGCCTGGTACGAGCGTGAGCACCTCGCATTGGGCGTCCCGTATCCACCGCTGCGCGACCGGTTCGAGATGCTCGAAGAGACCCTGCAGATCTGCCTGCAGATGTGGGGTGACAACGACGGGCCCTATAACGGCACGCACTACCAGTTGGCCGAAACTATCTGCGAACCCAAGCCGATCCGTCGTCCACCGATCCTGATCGGCGGTGGCGGTGAGAAGAAGACCCTGCGGCTGGTCGCGCAGTACGCCGACGTCTGGAATTCGACAGATTCCGAGCCCGACGTTCTCGAGCACAAGATCGACGTGCTGACCCGCCATTGCGACACCGTGGGCCGCGATGTCGCCGAGATCCACAAGACCGTAGGTCTGTTCGCGGATCCATTCGGCGACATCGACGGATACTTGAAGACGCTGCAGCACTATGCCGAACTGGGCATCGAGACGATCAACATCGGCCCGGTGCCAGGCACCCCCGACCCGGCCGGTTTCGTGAAACGTTTCGGTGACGAGCTGATGCCGAGGGTGTCTGGGATCGGTTGAGCCACAGCGGCCCAACCGGTCTCAGGCACGTCGTGTATCAGATACTGGAGATGAGTCGTTCACGCTTTTCTGCGTATTCGGTGTCCGAAATGGTGCCGGTGCTGGGGCCTGCCCTTGACGTGTGGCCCCGGCGGCTGCGTGCGACGGCGTCCTACACGGGTGGCAGCGGAATCGTGCTCGTCTCGAACCTGGTGTTCGATGAGGTGGCCGGCAGCTGGATTGCCGTGGGGCTGGGCTCGATGCAGTGCAATAACGCTCCGGTCGAAGTGTGGGTGGTGTTCACCCTGCAACCGCAGCCCGGTGGAACCCTGACCGGCGAAACG
>DASQRI010000074.1:0-3986 GCA_035642975.1 Mycobacterium sp. | reverse complement strand
TGTCTGATGTGGCAACTCTGGCCGGGGTGTCACGGCCGACCATCTATCGCTACTTTGTGTCCAAAGAAGACCTCATCGATGCGCTTGGCGCACAGGTACGACGGCGTTTCGACACAGCAATGGAACGGGCGACAACCGGGGTTACCGGCCTCGCACGATGGGAAGCCGCGGTCGATGTCGTGGTGACTTTCGCGGAGGATCAGCCGCCCGGGCGTCAACTCGACCTCGATCCAGGCTTCGCGCATGAACAGATGGCCCGGGCATTGCCGATGATCACCGAAAGGTTGATGTTGGTCCTGCAGCAGTGCTCCCGTGAGGACGGCTTCGGCGCCGCGGCAGAGGGCCGAGATATTGCCGGCGCAGTCGCGCGAGTCGCATTGAGCCACTACATGTTCCCTGATACTGACCCCGCGACGAGGCGCCGGGAGGTCCGGGCTGCGGCCGGATTGCCTGACGCCCAGACGTCCCGTTCGGATATGAAACTTAGGAGGATGCGTTGACCACTGCGAAAGTCATGTTTGATCCGTTTTCCAACCGACTTCTTCAATGCCCCCTTCGCCACCTACCGTCGGATGCTGTTGTTTCCCGTGGAAGTGATCACCCGGCTGCGCGGTGTGCCTGCAGAGCTCCGCCAGAAGGTCCGGCGGTCACATTTGCCGAGCATCCAGATCAATGGCAGATGTTGCTCGACGACCGCAGCCGGATTCCTGCCGCGGTGGAGGAGTTGCTGCGGTGGGAGGCGCCCGCACAGTATCTGGTGCGGTACAGCATTAAAGACGTTGAGCTGCATGGCACCACGATTCCTGCCGGAAATCCGGTCCTGCTGTGTCTGGGTTCGGCCAACAGGGACGAGCGAGCGTTCGCCGACGCGGATACCTTCGAATCAACCGGGACCGCAGCCAGGCACAGAACCTGGGGCTGGGTTATGGGACGCACAGCTGCTTGGGTGCCGCGCTGGCCCGGATGGAGAGCGCCATCGCGTTGGACAAGTTGTTGGATCACATGCCGGGCTACGCAATCGTGCAGGAAGGGCTCAAGCGTGTGGCTATGACCAACGTCATCGGCTGGAACAACGTACCGGTGCGGGTGCTGGGCTGAGTCTCCGGCACCTCAATTGAGTTAGCTGGCCGGCGCGGGCCGCAGCCGATCCGCTTGACGTTGTCGGTGGGTGGGTGTTGACTGATTTCATCGAACATACATTCGAACATCAGTAGTAACACCCGTACCGCAGGAGTGAACGATGACGGCTGTTCTTGCTCCCGATCAGCCGCAGTATGACCGCGCTGAGCAGCTGAAACAGCTGCGCAAGCAGATGGCAACGGTGTCCGGGAAGGTCGGCTCGTCCCGGCGCGGCCATACCCATGCTCCTGCCACCGTGGATGACCTGCTGCCGGACTCGGAGGTCATGCTCCCGGTCCCGCAGCTGCTGGCCGATGTGTTGCCCGATGCGTTGCCACGGGGAACGGTTGCGGTGCTCTCGGGCGCCCGATCGCTGCCGTTGAGCATGGTGGCCGCGGTGACGGCTGCCGGCGGGAACGCGGCCATCGTCGGCCAGCCGGATATCGGCCTACTGGCCGCCGTGGAAATGGGAGCCGATCTGAGCCGACTTGCGGTGATCCCGAATCCCGGGACCGACCCGGTGGAAGTGGCCGCGGTGCTCATGGATGGGATGGATCTGGTCGTGCTGGCTCTGGGAGGTCGCTCGGTACCACTGACCCGGGCGCGGGCGGTGGTGGCCCGTGCTCACCAGAAAGGCTGCACGTTGCTGGTCACCGATGGCGACTGGCAGGGTGCGTCGATACGGCTGGAGGCCCGAGTCTGCGGCTATGAGATCACGGCGGATATGCCGGGTTTCGGACGGATCAGCAAGGTGCGGCTCGATGTGTGCGCCAGCGGGCGGGCGATCGGGCGGGTGCGAACGGGGTAAGTCAGATGGCCTCGCGAGTACTGGCGATTTGGTGCATGGACTGGCCTGCGGTCGCCGCGACGGCGGCAGCGGGCCTGGCCGCGACGGCCCCGGTTGCCGTCACACTGGCCAACCGGGTGATCGCCTGCTCGTCGGCTGCCCGTTCGGCGGGAGTGCGGCGAGGACTGCGGCGACGCGAGGCGTCGGCCCGCTGTCCGCAACTGCATGTTGTGGCGGCCGACTCCGACCGCGACGCTCGCTTCTTCGAAGGGGTCGCCGCGGCGGTGGACGATTTGGTGCCACGCGCCGAGGTGCTGCGTCCTGGCCTGCTGGTGCTGTCGGTGCGCGGGGCGGCCCGCTTTTTCGGGTCCGAGCAGCGGGCCGCCGAACGGCTGACCGACGCAGTGGCCGCAGCGGGCGCCGAGTGTCAGGTCGGAATAGCCGACCAGCTGCCCACCGCGGTCTTCGCCGCTCGTGCAGGCCGTGTCGTGCAGCCGGGAGAAGACGCGCGGTTCCTGTCGGCGCTGTCGATCCGGCAACTCGCCACCGAGCCCAGCCTGTCCGGTCCCGGGCGGCCTGATCTGGCGGATCTACTGTGGCGGATGGGGATTCGCACCATCGGGCAGTTCGCCGCGCTGTCGCGCACCGATGTGGCATCCCGGTTCGGGGCCGACGCGGTGCGCGCGCACCGGTTAGCCCGCGGTGAGCCGGAACGCGGACCGTCCGGTCGCGAGCCGCCCACCGAACTCGATGCCGTGCTGCACTGCGATCCACCGATCGACCGGGTTGACGCCGCGGCATTTGCCGGGCGCTCGCTGGCAAGCGCATTGCATCAGACGTTGATAGCCGCCGGGGTGGGATGCACTCGGCTGGCTGTTCATGCCGTCACCGCCAACGGGGAAGAGCTGACGCGGGTGTGGCGATGCGCCGAGCCGTTGACCGAGGATGCCACCGCCGACCGGGTGCGCTGGCAGCTGGACGGCTGGTTGAACATCCGGATTGTCGTCGATCGACCCACCGCGCCGGTGACGCTGTTGCGGCTGCAGGCGGTGGAAGTGGTGTCGGCGGGGGCATTGCAGTTACCGCTGTGGGGTGGTCTCGGCGACGAGGACAGGATGCGGGCCCGTCGGGCGCTGGTACGGGTGCAGGGTCTGCTCGGACCAGAGGCGGTGCAGCTGCCGATGCTGTCCGGGGGTCGGGGGCCGGCTGAGCGCATCACGTTGACGCCGTTGGGCGACGAGCCGGTGCCGCGTGCCGACCCCTGTCCACCGTGGCCCGGTCAACTGCCGGAGCCGTCGCCGGCGGTGCTGCTCGACGACCCGGTGGAATTGCTTGATGTCCAAGGTAACTCGGTTCGGGTGACCAGCCGCGGGCTCTTCTCCGCCGATCCGGCGCGACTGATCTCCCGCGGTCGTGATGAACGGCTGCGTTGGTGGGCCGGACCATGGTCTGTCGACGAACGCTGGTGGGATCCGGATCAGTCGGCTGGGGGCCGTACCGCCCGGGCCCAGGTGTTGTTGGCGGGGCGGCGAGCGTCCGATCCCGGGACCGCGATGCTGCTGTGCTACCGCCAAAGGCGTTGGTATCTGGAGGGAATCTACGATTGACAACCTCGCCGCCTTAACGGGCGGGGATTCCCGGCTCGGCAAGCACTCGGACCTCGAGGAGATCTGAATGTCTTACAGCTTCAGCACCGGCAGGGTTGAGACCAGCCCTGTCCAGAATGACTCTGGCAGCGTTTCGGTCGCGATCCTCGATCATTCCGCAGGACGCGCAGATGAAGACCCGTTGCGAGAGCAGCAGGCGGGACTTGGCTCTCGCGCCGCAACCGCTGCACGTCATCGTCGTGTAGGCGGGCGGCACCAACACCACCTTTCGCCCCGCCCGCCGGGCATGCTCGATCAGCGTCGCTTTGGTCGCGCCAATGGCACCGTCGGCGGACTTGCGCGCCATCCGGGACTTGGCCAAAAACCGTGGCTTAAAGTCCTCGACCGCCAATGCCCCATGGTTGGCGACGACTTTGGTGGCCCACTTACGCGCCGTGTCTTGCCGCTGCCGGGCGACTTTCCTGGACAGCTTG
>DASQRI010000073.1:0-7932 GCA_035642975.1 Mycobacterium sp. | reverse complement strand
GCCGGCCTAGCCGGCGTCTGAATAGTTGACCGGGCCGGCCCTGCTCTCCTCGGGGGCGGCCTGTCACTCTGGTGGCGGGCCTTCCCATTGCTCGGCGGCTTTCTTCGCTTCGTCGTCGGTGCTGTAGGTGTCGTGGAAGATGTGCGCGAGCACGCCGCCGATCTCCTGGATCACCAGATTCACCAGAATCCACGGCTTGACTTCGCTTGCTGCCTCGGGGCCGAAAAAGATGCGGTACTCATGGTTGCGGCTGACCGCACGGTAGCGCTCGAACGGGTAGATCGCTTTAGCGTCTACCGTTTCCCAGGTCAGCGTGGGCATGATTATCATTATCATCTACCATCCCGGATCGCCCGGGAACCCGGCCGGCCTGCTGTCGCCGCGCTGGTCCGGATGATCAGGCGCGCAGGGTGGCGCAGGAGGTCCGCCGGCTGCGCGAGCCGCGATCGGCTCAGTGGCTCTCGGATCGCACCAGGAAGCTGGGGTATTGCGTCACCAGATCGGTCATCGCGGACCTTGAAAACGGCCGCCGCAGGTACGTCACGACTGCTGAGTTATGCGTCCTGGCTTGGGCTTTGAAGGTGCCGCCAATCCAGTTGCTCTATCCGGATCTCCCCGATGGGACGGTTGAGATCGTCCCCGACGTCGACAAGCCGTCAATCGAGGCGGTGATGTGGTTCTCCGGCGAACTCGCCTACGGACACGTTGGGGACGAGTCCGCGGAGTTCCAGGCCGTCGAGCAAGGTAGGGAGCTGGTGAAGCTTTCGCGCGAGCGCCTCACACTCGAATCGCAGATCAGCACCCTGTCCGGCCTAATCGGACGGTTCAAAGAGCAGTCGCAACGACAACCGTTTATCGGGCAAATCGAGAGCGCCCAAACGCGAATCGACGCGATCAACGAGCGGCTACACCAGATTGAAGGCGCGGTGGTGGACGATGCCAGGTAGGCCGCCGCTACGTATCGGGCAGCACGGCAAGAAAACCAGAACCTATCTCGGTGGCGGGGTGTGGATGGCGCGCTGCCGCTACCGCGACAGTGACGGCGTGACAAGGATTGTCGAGCGCCGCGGGCCGGCCGACGACCACGATAAGCACGGCACGTTGGCCGAGGATGGCCGGGCTGTCCGCACGATCGACACCTACAGATACACCGCTGGCAAGCTCACCAAGCTCCTGGGCGCCGTGCGCGTCGGTGAGGCCACGGCGCCGCGGATGGACGCGGCCCTGCCGTGACCGCGACCTGGTGGACCCGATCACGCTGCTAATTGCCACCGGGCTGCGCCGCTCGGAGCTGCTCGGCTTGCGCTGGTCTGACTTCGACAAGGACGCCGGAATGCTCACGGTGACCGGCAAGGTCGTGCGCGTGTCCGGCAAGGGCCTCGAGCGCATCGACGAGACCAAAACCGCCGCCGGCCAGCGGACCATTCCGTTGCCTCAGTTCGCAATCGACACGCTAGTTACGCGACGCGATCTGCCCTACCTCGGCGAGCAAACGGTGATCTTCCCATCGAGTGCAGGCACCTTGCGTGATCCCGACAACTTCGGCAAGACCTGGCGCGCGGCCCGCGACGAACTCGGCGTGCCCGAGGTAACGACGCACTCATTCCGCAAGACGGTGGCGACGTTGATCGACGACGAGGGGCTGTCGGCCAGGATCGGCGCGACCATCTCGGCCACTCCAACGTCTCCATGACTCAAGACCGCTACATGGCCCGCGGGCGGGTACACGCCGAGGTTGCCGAGATGCTGGACCGGACGGTGGCCATAAACGATGAATAAACGATGGATGATCTTGAAATGTCGGCGAAAATGCCGCCCGATCTTGAACTGCCTGCCAAAATGCCGCCCGACGTACCCCCGGCAGGATTCGAACCTGCGACCACAAGATTAGAAGTCATGTGCTCTATCCAGCTGAGCTACGGGGGCCGAAAACTATCAAGCCCAGGTCAGTGTAGCCAACCGCGCATCGAGCGGGCTTCCGGTGCGCAACGCCGAGAGAAATGTCGTTGGCAGAAAGATGATTTGGCTAGTGTGAGGCCCGCCACACACGTACGCTACCGACGGCCAGGCCGCGCGAAGGTAGGCGGCATGTGCTCAACGTCGAGGAGCGGCAGGTCATGACCGTAGCCATAGATGTCAGAGCGCGATACTCGCAGGCTCGCGCCGAAGTGCTGCGCCAAGGGCTGCAGCTCGCTGCCATGCCGATCGGCGCGTATCGCACCGGCTCGCTGCTGCTTCGCGGCTCGCCGACGGTGGCCGGGTTTGTGGCCGGTTGGCTGTCGGCCGAGTTCCCCCCGCACGTTGTCACCGCACACGCCCTGTCCGGTGTGACCCCGCTATCGATTGGCCGTGTTGCGACCAGTTGGGCGGCCCAACGGGCGGATCGGGTCCTCGCCGCAGCGCTGCACGACTCCTTCGGGCCGGATTACCGCGAAGCGGTCTGTCACCCGATCAACGATCAGCCCGCGTGCGTCAGTCGCGGAGGCCTTTTGCAGGCGACCGGGCATCGCCGGCGTTATGCGGCGCAGACGTCGGATATCGCCTACGGCCCGGACGCCCGCGACAACCTGTTGGACATCTGGCGCCATCCCGCCGTGAAGCCGGGGGACCGGGCGCCGGTGCTGGTGCAGATCCCCGGTGGCGCATGGGCCGTCAACGGCAAACGGCCTCAGGCATATCCGCTGATGGGCCGGATGGCCGAACTCGGCTGGATCTGCGTGTCCATCGATTACAGCAAGAGCCCGCGCAAGACGTGGCCGGCGCACATCATCGATGTCAAGCGCGCGCTGGCCTGGGTACGCGGCAACGTCGCCGACTACGGCGGCGATCCCGACTTCATCGCCGTCACGGGCGGCTCGGCGGGCGGGCATCTGGCCTCGCTGGCCGCGCTCACCGCTAACGACGAGCGATTGCAGCCGGGCTTCGAAGAGGCCGACACAAGCGTTCAGGCCGCGGCGCCTTATTACGGTGTCTACGACCTGAGCGATGCCGAAAAAATGCACGAAATGATGCTGCCGTTTTTGGAGCTTTTCGTTATGCGAGCGCGTTGCGCCGATCGGCCCGAACTGTTCGAATTGGCATCGCCGATTTCGCATGTGCACCATCAGGCGCCGCCGTTTTTCGTCCTGCACGGCGAGAGTGATTCGGTGATTCCCAGCGTTCAGGCGCAGGCCTTTTGCGGTGCACTGCGCGACGCAGGCGCCCCCACCGTCTGCTACGCCGAGCTTCCCAACGCTCACCACGCCTTTGACATGTTCGCCACGGTCCGATCCCGACTGGCCGCCGACGCCGTCGCCGACTTCTTGGGCGTCGTCTACGGACGATATTTGCGCTCGCGATCGACGGTTTTACGCAAGCGTGCCACGCCGGCCAGTTGAATTGGTCAATGCGCAACTACGCGCCTATTTCCAATTCGGCAGCCCGCCACGGTATTTCGCAGGCTTTCTGATACGCGTTTAATCCGGCGTTTTGATCCGGACAATCGGCTACCGCCATCGCGCCAACCGGGCTACGTTGGAGTTGCTGTTGGACGCGTTCGAAACGGGAGGATTGAGTGGCGATAGCGTTGGCGCGTCGGACGACAGCCGGGGCGACGGAACGGGAGAGTGACGGTGGCTGAGGCGGTCGACGCGGCCGGAATGCCCACGGCGCTGGGGCCGGTCGACTATCTCCTACATCGCGGGGAGGCCAATCCGCGTACCCGCTCGGGGATCATGGCATTGGAAATCCTGGACACCACGCCGGATTGGAACCGCTTCCGGACCCGCTTCGAGAATGCGTCCCGACGGGTGCTGCGGCTGCGGCAGAAGGTGGTCGTGCCGACTTTGCCGACGGCCGCGCCACGGTGGGTGGTCGATCCCGACTTCAACTTGGACTTCCACGTTCGAAGGATGCGGGTCGCGGAACCGGGCACGCTGCGGCAGGTATTCGATCTGGCCGAGGTGATGCTCCAGTCGCCGCTGGACATCGCGCGGCCGTTGTGGACGGCCACCCTTATCGAGGGTCTGCCCGACGGAAAGGCTGCGACGCTGCTGCACCTGTCGCATGCCGTCACCGACGGCGTCGGCAGTGTGGAGATGTTCGCCCATATCTACGACCTCGAGCGGGATCCGCCCAGCCAGCCGACCCCGGCGCAACCCATTCCGCAAGATCTGACGGCCAATGACCTGATGCGTGAAGGATTCAACCGATTGCCCGTCAATGTGGCCAACGGGGCCCGCGGCGCGCTGTGGGGAGCGGCCTCAATGGTCGGGCGTGCGGTGATCAAACCCGGCGCGGCGATGGCCGGTGTGCTCAACTACGCCCGCTCGGGCGCACGGGTGGTCAGTCGGGCCGCCGAACCCTCCCCGTTGCTTCGTCGCCGCAGCCTGGCGACCCGCAGCGAAGCGATCGACATCCCGCTGTCCGATTTGCATCGGGCGGCCAAAGCCGGCGCCGGTTCGATCAACGACGCCTACCTGGCTGGTTTGTGCGGTGCGCTGGGGCGCTATCACGAGGCACTCGGGGTGCCGATCACCACGCTGCCGATGGCGGTGCCGGTCAGCCTGCGGGCCGAGTCCGATGCGGCCGGCGGCAACCGGTTTACCGGTGTCAACCTGGCGGCTCCGATTGGTACTGCCGATCCGGTCGCCCGCATGCAGAAGATCCGCTTGCAGATGACCCAGCGTCGCGACGAGCCCGCAATGGACATCATCGGTTCGATCGCGCCGGTGTTGAGTGTGTTGCCGGGACCGCTGCTGGAGTCGATGACGGGTTCGCTCGTCGGCTCCGACGTCCAGGCCAGCAACGTTCCGGTCTATCCTGGCGACACTTTCATCGCCGGCGCAAAGGTGCTGCGGCAGTATGGGATTGGTCCGTTGCCCGGCGTGGCGATGATGGTCGTGCTGATATCCAGAGGCGGCTACTGCACCATCACCGCGCGCTACGACCGCGCCGCGGTGCGGGATGAGACGTTGTTCGCCCGATGCCTGCTGGACGGATTCAACGAAATCCTCGCGCTGGCCGGTGAACCCACCCCGCACGCGGTGCCGGCGTCGTTCGGCGCGGAGCCATCCGCGACGCTGAAAAGGAGCGGCGCGTCGTGACCGACAACGAACGCGCATCGCGGAAATCGGTGCGAGATCTTCGCTTGCCCGGTTCGGTCGCCGAGATCATGGCCAGCCCGCCCGGACCCAAGATCGGTGCATTCTTCGACTTGGACGGAACGCTGGTGGCCGGCTTCACCGCCGTCATCCTCACCCAGGAGCGGATTCGCCGCCGCGACATGGGCGTCGGCGAGCTGATCAGCATGGTCACCGCCGGCCTGAACCATCAGCTCGGGCGTATCGAATTCGAAGAACTGATCAGCAAGGCCTCGGGTGCGTTGCGCGGACGCATGTTAAGCGATCTGGAGGAGATCGGCGAGCGGCTGTTTGCGCAGAGAATCGAATCCCGCATCTACCCGGAGATGCGCGAGCTGGTCCGCGCTCACCTGGCTCGCGGTCACACGGTGGTGCTCAGTTCGTCGGCGCTCACCATTCAGGTCGCCCCGGTCGCCCGCTTCCTGGGCATCCTCAACACGCTGACCAACAAGTTCGAAACCAACGAAGACGGGATTCTCACCGGAGGTGTGCTCAAGCCGATTCTGTGGGGGCCGGGCAAGGCCAGCGCGGTGCAGAAGTTTGCCGCCGAGAACGGCATTGATCTCAAGGACAGCTACTTCTACGCTGACGGTGACGAAGATGTCGCGCTGATGTACTTGGTCGGCAATCCGCGGCCGACGAATCCGGAAGGCAAAATGGCCGCCGTCGCCAAGCGGCGCGGCTGGCCGATTCTGCGGTTCAGCAGCCGCAGCGGCGGCGGCATCGGTGCACAGCTGCGCACGCTTGCCGGCGTCGGTTCGGTGGTTCCCGTCGCGGCCGGCGCAGTGGGGATCGGACTGCTGACCCGAAGCAGGCGCCGTGGTATCAACTTCTTCACCGCAACCTGGTCGCAGCTGCTGTTGGCCGCCAGCGGTGTGCAACTCAACGTCGTGGGTGCGGAGAATCTGACTGCCGAGCGGCCGGCGGTGTTCATCTTCAACCACCGCAACCAGGCCGACCCGGTGATCGTCGGCGCGCTGATCCGCGACAACTGGGTCGCCGTGGGCAAAAAAGAGCTGGAGAACGACCCGATCATGGGCACGCTCGGAAAGGTGCTCGACTCGGTCTTCATCGACCGCGACAACGTGACTGCGGCGGTCGAGTCACTGCACCAGGTTGAGGAGCGGGCCAGACTAGGGCTGTCGATCATGATCGCGCCCGAGGGCACGCGGTTGGACACCACCAGCGTCGGGCCGTTCAAGAAGGGCCCGTTCCGCATGGCGATGGCGGTGGGCATACCGATCGTGCCGATCGTTATCCGCAACGCCGAGATCATCGCCGCGCGCAACTCGACCACGATGAATCCCGGCACGGTGGATGTCGCTGTGTTCCCGCCGATTTCGGTCACCGACTGGACAGTTGACACGCTGGCGGACCGGATCGCCGAGGTCCGCCAGCTGTACGTGGACACGTTGGCCGACTGGCCCGTCGACGAGCTGCCCAAACCCGGCCCGCACCGCGCGGAAAAGAAAGCGCCACCGCGAAAGGCGCCGCGGAAGGCCACTGGCCAGCCCGCCAAGGCGGCGCCGGCGAAAGCCGCGACCAAAAAAGCTGCGGCCAAGAAGGCTGCGGCGAAGAAAGTCGTGAAAGCCGCCCAACCCAAAACTCCGGCCAGCAAGGTCACCAAGGCCCAACAGAATGCGCCTCGGCCGAGAGGACGACCGTGACCGAACCGTCCTCCGATACCGGCTCTTTCAGCACAACCGACGACACGTTGGTGTTGGCGTCAGCGTCGTCGCCGGCGGAATCGGAGCTGCTCGCGGCGTGGTTGGATCAGCAACGCGCCCGGCACCCGGAGACCAAGCTCGAAGTGCTGCCGCTGCCGGCGCGTAACGCGTCGCCCGGGGCGCTGGCCCAGCTGGTCGAACAGCTCGAGTTGGACGAGGACCGCTCGATCGTGCCGGTCCGGGTCTTCTGGATGCCGCGTGCCGACGCGTCGGCGCTGAACCAGTTGACGGCGTTGCTTCCGGGACGTAATCCCTACCACCCCAGCGAGCGTCAGCAGCGCCATATCCTGCGCGCCGACCCCGCCCGCGCCCGGGTGGTGGCAGGCGAATCGGCCAAGGTGTCCGAACTTCGTCAGCAGTGGCGCGAAAACACCGTCGGCGACAACCCGCGCGACTTCGCGCACTTCGTCACCCGGCGAGCGCTGCTGGCGCTGGAACGGGCCGAATATCGAATCCTCGGCCCGCAGTACAAGTCTCCCCGGCTGGTGCGGCCGGAGATCTTGGCGTCCGCGCGGTTTCGCGCCGGCCTGGAAAAAATCCCCGGTGCCACCGTTGAGGAAGCCGGCAAGATGCTCGACGAGCTCACTACCGGGTGGAGCCGAGTTTCCGTCGACCTCGTCTCCGTCTTAGGCAGGATGCTCAGCCGGGGATTCGACCGGGAAATCGACTACGACGAGTATCAGGTAGCGGCGATGCGCACCGCGCTGGAAGCTCATCCGGCGGTGCTGTTGTTCTCCCACCGGTCTTACATCGACGGCGCGGTGATGCCGGTGGCGATGCAGGAGAATCGACTGCCCCCGGTGCATGTGTTCGCCGGTATCAACCTGGCATTCGGCCTGATGGGCCCATTGATGCGCCGCTCCGGCGTTATCTTCATCCGGCGCAACATCGGCGACGACGCGCTGTACAAGTACGTACTCAAAGAGTATGTGGGCTACGTGGTGCAGAAGCGGTTCAATCTGAGTTGGTCCATCGAAGGCACCCGCTCGCGCACCGGCAAGATGCTGCCGCCGAAGCTTGGGCTGATGAGTTACGTTGCGGACGCCTACCTGGACGGCCGCAGCGATGACATTCTGCTGCAAGGG
>DASQRI010000072.1:0-4075 GCA_035642975.1 Mycobacterium sp. | reverse complement strand
GCGTGCGCCGGTGCCCGTCGGAAACTGCTTTCCACGAGTTGCTCAGCGCCGCACGACGTCACAGGATGCCGGTGTTCGCGATGGCGTGGGCGCTTGTTCATCTCGCCGACGGTGGCGGGAAGTCCTGCGCCTCTGTCGATGCTCAGTCAGCGGCACACGACGAATGGGGTGCGCTCTTTGCCGAGCCGGCGTTGTCGCTCGGCTGATCGGACCTTGCGCAAAAACCGTTCGGCGCCTAACGAAATCAGCCTGGTGGCGTCCAGGCGATCGGCAGTGTTTTGATGCCGTGGATGAACTGCGACAGCAATCGTGCCGGCTCGTCGGTGGCGACAACATCGGGTATCTCGCGGTGCAGTTCCTCGAACATGACCCGGATCTCGCGGCGGGCCAGGTTGGCGCCCAGGCAGAAATGCGCACCGCCGCCGCCGAAGCCGACGTGCGGATTGGGGTCGCGGGTGACGTCGAACGTCCACGGGTCGACGAACTTCGACTCGTCGCGATTGGCCGAGCAGTACCACAGCGTGGCCTTGTCACCGGCGGCCATCCTGGTCCCGTTCAGTTCGAAGTCGCGGGTGAGGGTGCGCCGCATGTAGATCACCGGTGAGGCCCATCGCACGATCTCCTCGACGGCCGAATGCGATACCGCGTCGAAGTCCGCCCACCACGTGCGTCGCTGCTCGGGGTAGCACGTCAGCGCGAGCAGTCCGTGGCTGATCGCATTGCGGGTCGTCTCGTTGCCGGCGACCGCCAGCAGGATGAAGAACGACGCGACCTCAGCAGACGTCAACCGTTCACCGTCTACGTCGGCCTGCACCAGGCTCGTGGTCAGGTCGTCGTGCGGGTTGCTGCGGCGCTCCTCGGCCAGCGCGGCGGCATAGCCGCCGATTTCCATGGACACCCGGGCGAATTCCTCGAAATCGGTTGTCAGGTCGGGGTCCCCGAAGCCGAGGATGACGTTGGTCCAATGGAAGACCCGCTGATGATCCTCCTCGGGGATGCCCATCATGTCGCAGATGACCTGCAACGGGAGCGGCCCGGCGAGCTCGCTGACCGCCTCACCCTTGCCGTCCGGGTGGTTGGCGATCAGCGACGCAACCAGCCGGTGCGCCCGTTCGCGTACCGATGCCTCGATCCGGGCCACCACCTTCGGGGTGAACGCTCTGCTGACGATCGAGCGAAGCCGCTGGTGTCGCGGGTCGTCGAGCACGATCATCGATCCGAAGAACTCGGCTACCTCTGGTGTCTGGTCGTTGATGGTGATGTTGGGGCTGGAGCTGAAGATCTCCGGATGACGGCTGGCGTAGAAGACGTCGTCGAGTTTGGTCAGCGCCCAATGCCCGTTGCCCGCGATGAAACCCTCCAACGCGAGCGCGGGCCAGAACGAGATTGGGGCTTCGCGGCGCAGTGTGGCGAACGCCGCGTCGCGCAGATCGTCATCGAGCGCCCAGAAGTCCCAGGTACTGAGGTCGATGTCGGCGAGCGAAACCTCCGGCGGCGCCGTGCCATTCATCCGAGGCGCAATGCCCATGTCGACCGTCCTCGTCATTGAGCGGGCTATAGGCGCGAGCCTAAACCGCCCGTTGCCTCTCTCGTAGGTGAGTCGAGGAACTGCTGGACGACGTCCGCCAGGATGCGGCCGCCTTTCGTGTTGAGGTGAATGCCGTCGATGTGGAACTCCCAGCCATTTTTCTGAGCGATTTGATCGAAACTGCGTCGCAGGATCATTTCGCGGAAAAGGTAGTCGCGGTAGAACGCAGCGAAGGAGAACCGGGTAAACGGTTTGGCGACTGTTGAGCGTGCGAGTTGGTCGCAGAAGCACTCGTAAAACGGAATGTAGTAGGTCCCGCTCTTACCTGAGACCTCGGCGATGGTGCTGTTGTAGACCGCAACGAGCTCGTTGAGCCGCGACTGGACTGGGTCGTCGGATTGGAGGGCTTCTCCGATGGGCGCCAGTGAACTGAATGCGATCGTTGCCGCGGTTTCCTCCTGCAGCCGGCGGGTGATGAGTTCGAGGTTGTCCTTGAAATGTGCCGGCGAGGGTTCGTCTGATATCCGCTTCCAGGCTTTGGTGAATCGCCGGAAATTCGGGAACACGCTCGCCAGGATGTCGTTGGTCCCGACCAGAACGATGATCCGGTCCGGCGCTGTCTGCACGACTGGGTCGAGGCGCCTGGCAATGCTGACTGACAGATCGCCACCCACGCCGAAGTTGAGGAATCGAAACCGGCTGTTCCGGGGTCGCGCGGCCAGTTCGGCGATCCAGTTGTAGGTCCCCTTGGCGGCGGTGGTGCTCGACCCGATACAGGCGACGGTTTCTGGGGCCTGGCCGTGCTGCGCCGGCGTGGTCGGCTCGGTCATCGGCCCGGATCTCCAATGGCGATAGCTACTACCAAGTGATAGACGCTATCGACAAGGCCGGGTCTCGTCCAGCGGTTGGGGATTTGGCGCAGGCAGGGCCGCCAAATATTACGCTTGCCGTACTACGCAGAACGTACTATCTTGGCGGGTATGGCGCGCGGTTCCGGAGCGGCCCGGCGGGTGGGCAGACGAAACGACCCGGGCATCCTGATCATGACCAGCCTGGCTTCCGGCGCCAAGCATGGCTACGCATTGGCACGCGATATCGAGCGATTCGCCGGTGTGACGCTGGGGCCGGGCACGCTGTACGGCGCGATCACCGCGCTGGAGGAAAACGGCCTGATCGAACCCGCGGGCCACGACGAGCGGCGGCGCCCCTATAAGTTGACCGCCGCGGGTCGGACCGAATTGACCACTGCGGTGCGCAGTCTCGGGGCGATCGCGGCCGAGGGTGCTCGCCGACTTGGGATCGCGTTGCACGGTCCCAACCCGGGATGGGCGCAGTGAATCCCCGCGACGCCGAGCGCGTGCTGCGGTATTACCCGGCGGCCTGGCGCCGCCGTTACGGCGACGAGTTGATCGCCATGCTGGACGACACCTACGGCGAAGGCAAGCTGCGGTTGCGCGTCCGGATGTCACTCGTCCGATCCGGCCTGATGGAGCGAATTCACATGTGGCGCAAGAGAGCTCGCACATACACCAGCTACAGCATCGCCTGCGCGGTTGTCTGGGCTGTCATTCTGGCCACGGTGTTCACCCACGCCGGCGATTCCACCCGGCACACGTTTGCGGTGTTCTTCGGCGGGTGGGCCATCGGCTGGCTGTCGGCGAGCATCGGCCGCGTCGTCTATCCACCACCCAAGCCGCGCACGCCGGCCGGCACCGGTTCCTGATTTACCGACGCCGCGCGAACATCAATTCGAGCAGACGGTGCGGGCCGGTGCCCCGTTCGCGGTCGCTTGGCTGACCACCTTGCCGTCGAGCAGGATCGTGCAGGTGATCGAACCCGGGCTCTGCGCGCTGATCACGAACACTTTGGATCCGACCACGCTGAACTGCGTCTGCCATGGCAGTGGCACGTTTGCCTGCTGCGTTTGGCCCGTTTGGCCGCTGTCCGTTTGATACGAGATGTAGTCAGCCACCGGCGCGCTGCCACTCAACTGGTAGGTCACCTGGGTCTGCGGGCCCGTCGCGTTTGCCTGCCCGCAAATCCCCACCGTGGTAGTGAAAGCCACCAGGGTGGCACAGAGGATCGACGCTCCCGATCGGTGCTTGACCTGGCGCGAAGTTGTCGACAAAAGGCTGGTCATGGTCGCCCTCCCGGCGACATGGTGTCACTTTGGCCAGCCGCGTGAGTCGGTTTTCGCGTGATTTTCCCCGAAGGCCAAGTTCCAGCCTGCCGCAGTTGAACCGATGCCCAACAATGGTCGTGGAAGCTAATGGCATACTGCGGCCGACAAGAATCGAGGGAGCCGATCGATGAGCGAACCATCCGAGCCCCCCGGACGTTGGGGTATCGCGCGACCCGGGCGGCGCGACCTGCTGCGCGGTGCCGCCGCGGTGGGAGCGTTCCTGGCGGCCGACCTGGCAGCGCTGCTGAGCGCGAACGCCTGGATCGGTCCCGCCCGGCTGACGCCCCAGGTTTTCCTCGACGGTTTCGCCAAGGTCTTCGGCCGGCAACCGGGGTTCCGCAAAAATCACGCCAAGGGAGTTTCGG
>DASQRI010000071.1:0-2325 GCA_035642975.1 Mycobacterium sp. | reverse complement strand
GTCAATCGCGGTGCCAGTGAGCCTCGCCCACCGTAGCGAAGTTACGGCATCGTCGTCCGACCAACACGCCTGTGAATGCGACGTCGTTATAAACGGTGCTGCCGCTTCGTGGCGTTGAGATTCCCTCAGCCCCAACGCATTACTGCGTGCCGGAGACAGTCCCAGCCGTTGCGCTTCATTAGCGCCACGGGACACGACGCTGGATTGGCTGGTGGCGCGGCCATATACTTTGGCGACATGTCTTCACCAGCGCGAAGCATCGCGCGATACATTCTCGGTGCCTTCCTGATATTCGCCGGCATCAGCCATTTGAGCTTCGCCCGGACCTCGTTCTACGCCCAAGTACCGCCCTGGCTGCCGTTGAACGCAGACTTCGTCGTCATCTCTTTGGGCATCGTATAGAAATCACGCTCGGGCTGAGCCTCCTGGTTCAGCATCGGCGCTGCGACAACCGACCACCCTGAGGGCGGCCTGGTAATGGGTCGGGTTGGGATCACCGCCGGTGTTCAGGCCGCGCTTTCAGACAGCTTTAACTGCCAGTGACTTCCGAGACGCTCGAATGTCGTCATTTTTGAGACTGCAGACGTTTCGGCCGTGGCGGCTGATTCGCCACTACCCCGCATCCTCACCTTTGCGATGTTATGCAGCAAGCTGACTGCCAACATGAGCCACAAACAGTGGAACGACTGGGGGTCGCCGATATCGGCTACATCACGGTGTGCCCGGGGCTACCCAGCCCACCCATATCGCGAGAGCACGGAGTGCGCCTTCAAGGCCTGGCCTAGTGCGGTGGGAGGAAGACATCGTTGAGGGTGACGGTGCGTAGGTTGCGTGCGCGGATGAGATCGCGGAGTTGCTCGTAGACGTGGGTGACCGGCAGGTGGTTAAGGTGTCCGATCACGATCGCCTGCCCGGTGAAGTCCCGCTGGGCCCTCTGGACGATGTAGTCCTCCTTGACCACGGTGGAATCCGACAGCGAACCCGACCACAGCGTGATCGCGGTGTAGCCGAGATCGGCGGCCACGGCATCAACGGTCGAGTTGTGCCTTCCGTACGGTGGCCGTAGGTACGGCCGCGCGTCCACCCCGAAGGTGGTTTTCAAGAACTCTTCGTTGCGGGAGATCTGTTGGGCCACTCGACTTACTGGCAGCTTTGTCAGGTTCGGATGCGACCACGTGTGGTTGCCCAGCTGAATCTGGCCGGACTCCACCAAGGGCCGCAGCAATGCCAGATTGTCCGTCCACGAGGGGTACGTGCCGTTGACGAAATAGGTCAGCCGTACGCCGGTATCTCTGGCGAACTGTGTATAGAGACGCACTACGTCGGTGTTCACGCCGTCATCAACGGTCACTGCCAGCAGATCGCCGTCCCCAGGCAGCTTGTTAAACACGCCGCCACCGGGCAGCGGCACCCGCTCGATGGGCGCGGGCTGCGATTCCGATGCACCAGGAATGACCTTGCCGCCCTCTGGGTGTGGCGAGGCGGCAGCCCCAGCCGCGGCCGTCAAAGGTCGTGGCGGATCGCCGAATACGCCACCCGCCACGCCCATGCCGGCGAGAACGGCGGCAGAAAGCGCCCCGAGAAAACGGCGCCGATTCAGCTCGGACACAACGCGGCGCGGTGTCGGGGGCCGGTGGCGGTCGGCACTACGCGCAGCCCGACGCCAGCCTCACTCCGGTGTCGCCGTACGCGCCAACCCGTGAGAAGGATGGGCGCTACCTCACTAGGTCGCCGACCGTGCTGACACATAGTCGTAGATCATGCCATCAGGCAACCACACAACCCTGAACAAAGCTGCGCGCCGTTCGATCATGTAACCGAAACAATTCTTCGGATCCGACGAGCGCGACAGGCAAACCCTGACCGCCGCCGACCCCTTCCCGACGGCCTTCGCGGCGCGCTCATCAAGATCCGCGCCGACGGTTTGCACCAAATTTGGGCAAGTCGGGGTTGTCTGCGACAAAGTTTCAAGAAACTCGTATCTCGTCTCTTTCGAGACAGAGCTGCTAGCCCGGCCGAGCAGATTCTCATCTTTATGGCGGATCCGCCACTCCTCCGCCATTACTGTGAGAATTCCGCCATCTTGGATGAGAAGCTACAGCCGCCGCCCTGTAGGTTCCCAAACTGCGTGGCGGATAGCGATACTCGTACCTGCACCTTTGCAGAATTCTCGTCGAAATGGCGGACGCGTTTTTCTCATCTTCGTGGCGGATCCTATAACCGTACGGTTGTTCATGAATTCCCTCGGGGCGAGGACCGCGGCGTGGGAAGCAACCCGAGACGGTTCATTATTGCGACGGCATCTTCTGAGACGAACTTTTGAGA
>DASQRI010000070.1:0-7946 GCA_035642975.1 Mycobacterium sp. | reverse complement strand
CCACGAAGTCAAGTCCACTGTGGTGCGCGGCGGATGCCAATTCGCCGAGATGCCGGTCGCCGTCGGAGTACACAGTGTGCAGATGCAGGTCACCGCGATACCAGCGCGCACCGGACAGCGACGGCGGTGACGACGCGACGACGGGGTCGGTGTCGGGCGGCGTCGTGACGGACTCCCCGTATTCCATGGTGACGTTCACCTGCCAGGCCATCCCCCATGGGCTCAGCACCACCGGTCCGAGCGCTACCGCCCACACCCCGGCGTCGATCGGACCGGCCAGATAGCCCGGGGTGGCGTGTGTGCTGGAGATGACGAAGCCGTCGCGGGCTCCGCCAGACCAGCCGCGAAACCCCGCGGCGTTACCCAAGTCGTAGCCGGCTGGCCCAAAGATGCCCAGATCCAATACGTTTCGGGCCGGCCCGCCAACGAACTTCTCGTGAGACGTGGATACCCGAATGCGTTGCACGTCGGGCGGCACGTCGAACGGCAAGTAAGCCCAGCGGTAGATGCCGAATCCGAATCGTCCTGAAAACGCTAACTCGATCGCAGCGGGGGCGACCGTGGCGATGCCCATGGCCCCAGCATCCGGCACGAGGGCCTAACCATCAGTTACATCGACGCGAACGTCGGCCGTCGGGCTGCTTTCGATCCTGCTGCGGCTGGCCCTAATTCGACAGTCGGAGCAGCCGCTCGGCGTTGAGGTGGCTGATCTTTTCCTTGTCGGCCGGTGGTATGGGCATCTGGTCGAGGAATTGCCGCCCGGCTTTCATGCTGGCGAACGGGTAGTCGGTGGTGAACACGATCCGGTCGATACCGATCACGTTGACCATGGCCTGATAGGCGTTGAACGACAGGCTCCAACTCGGATCCACCGCGCCCGGTTCTTGATTGGCGTAGTCGCCGGCCAGGATTCCGCCGTAGAAGTTCTCCCGCAAGTATTCCTTCATGGTCCGTTTGAGGCCGCTCTCCTCCACCGGGAACGAGTAGTCCGTCCGCCAGGCCATCCAGCTCAGCGCCTCGAAATGGTGGCCGACGATGACCTGCAGCCGGGGAAAGCGGTCGAAGACCCCGCCGAGGATGAGCCGGATGCAGTGAATCCCGGTGTCGATGTGCCAGCCGACTCCCGCGACGGACAACTTGGCCGACACCTGCGGCGCAAAGCCGGTGTAGTAGGCGTCGATCACCGCTTTCGGCGGCACGGTGGGATGCAGATAGATCGGGACGCCCAACGTTTCGGCGGCTTCGAAAACCGGCCAGAAGAACTGGTCGTCAAGGTAGCGGCCGTTGACGTGGCCGTTGATCAGCGCGCCGACGAAGCGGTGGTCGCGCACGGTGCGTTCCAGCTCGGCGGCGGCAGCTTGCGGGTCGCGCATCGGCAATGTGGCGAAGCCGAGGAACCGGTCGGGGTGCTGGGTCACAGCGGCTACCACCGCGTCGTTGGCCTGCGTGGCCAGCTCGACGGCCAGCGGTGTCTCGACGGCCTCGACACCGGGAACGTTGGACAGGATCTGCACGTCAATACCGGCGGCGTCCATCGCGGCGATCCGCTCTTCGCCCAGATCTTCGATGCCCGGCGGCGGCCACCCCCCGCCATTTCTGGACTGATCGAAGATTTTGCGGGGACTGTTGGGGTTCGCTTCAGCGATAGCCGGGAGCGTGTAGTGCTCCTCGAAACCGATGATCTTCATCAGCTCACCTATACCGATTAAATCTGTGAATCCGCTGCTACCGTGAGCCGGTGGCCGACATTGACCGCAGCCGCACCGTCGCGGCCGGCGCGAAGGACATCTGGGATGTCCTCGCGGACTTCGGCTCGATCAGCGCGTGGGCGGACAACATCGACCACTCGTGCATTCTCAATCACGGCAGCGAGCCCGTCGGCACCACCCGGCGCGTTCAGATCGGCCGCAACGCCCTGGTGGAACGGATCACCGAGTTCGACCCGACGTGGGCACTTGCCTATGACGTCGAAGGCCTGCCCAAGCGGCTGCGCCGGTTCAACAACCGGTGGACTCTGCGGTCGGCCCAGGGCGGCAACACTGTCGTGACACTGACCAGCACGGTCGAAATCGGGTCTCTTCCAATACACAGACTCGCCGAACGCGCGGTCTGTCGCGTTCAGGTGCGCCAGTCCGACGTGATGCTCGCCGGCCTTGCGAAGCGATTTGGAGAAGCCTGGTGACTGATCGGCCCGACATCATCATCCTGATGACCGACGAGGAACGCGCAATTCCGCCGTACGAGTCGCCCAAGGTGTTGGCCTGGCGTGACCGAACGCTGCACGGGCGCAAGTGGTTCGAGGAGCACGGCGTCAGTTTCGCGCGGCACTACACCGGTTCGCTGGCCTGCGCGCCCAGTCGCCCAACCATTTTCACCGGGCACTACCCCGACCTGCACGGCGTCACCCAGACCGACGGTCTCGGCAAAACGGCGTACGACTCACGTATGCGCTGGCTGCGCCAGGGTGAGGTGCCCACGCTGGGCAACTGGTTCCGGGCCGCGGGTTACGACACGCACTACGACGGCAAATGGCACATTTCGCACGCCGACCTACGCGACGCCGACGGGCGAGTGCTGGCGACCAATGACGATGACGGTGTCGTCGACCCTGTCGCGGTGCTACGTTATCTCGACGCCGATCCCCTTGCCCCGTTTGGCTTCTCGGGATGGGTCGGCCCCGAGCCGCACGGCGCGCAGCTCGCCGATGCCGGGGTTCGTCGTGATCCGTTGATCGCCGACCGCGTTGTCGCGTGGCTGATCGACCGCTATGCCCGCCGCCGTGCCGGCGACGCGGCCGCCCAGCGTCCATTCCTGTTGGTGGCCAGCTTCGTCAACCCGCACGACATCGTGCTGTTCCCGGGCTGGGTGCGCGGCAGCCCAATCGAGCCGTCACCGCTGGACCCGCCGCACGTGCCCGCGGCGCCCACCGCCGACGAGGACTTGGCCACCAAACCGGCCGCGCAGATCGCGTTCCGGGAGGCCTACTACACCGGCTACGGTCCGGCGCCGGTGATCAATCGGGCCTACGACCGCAACGCGCAGCGCTACCGCGACCTCTACTACCGACTGCACGCCGAGGTGGACCTGCCGATCGACCGGGTCCGTCGGGCGGTCACCCAAGGCGGATCGGACAACGCGGTGCTGGTGCGCACCTCCGATCACGGCGATCTGCTCGGGGCGCACGGTGGGCTGCACCAGAAGTGGTTCAACCTCTACGACGAAGCCACCCGGGTGCCATTCGTGATCGCCCGAATCGGCGAGGACGCAACATCGCCGCGGACAGTCACCGCGCCGACGTCGCACGTTGACGTGGTGCCGACCCTGCTGGCTGCAGCCGGTGTCGACGTCGAGGCCGTGGCCGCCACGCTGGCCAGGTCGTTCTCCGAGGCGCATCCGCTGCCAGGCCGGGACCTGATGCCGGTCGTCGACGGCGCACCCGCCGACGACACCCGCGCCGTCTACCTGATGACCCGCGACAACATACTCGAGGGCGACACCGGCGCCTCGGCCGTCGCGCGGCGTCTGAGGCGGACCACGAATCCGCCTGGACCACTACGGATCCGGTTGCCCGCACACGTGGCCTCGAACTTCGAGGGGCTGGTGGTCCGTGCAGGTTCGGACGGCCACCTGTGGAAGCTGGTGCGCACCTTCGACGACCCCGCCACCTGGACCGAACCCGGCGTCCGCCACCTCGCTGCGAATGGCCTTGGCGGAGAGGCGTATCGGATGACCCCGCTGGACGACCAGTGGGAGCTGTACGACCTCACCGCCGATCCGACCGAGGCGCGCAACAGATGGACAGACCCTGACTTGGACGACCTGCGCCAGCAGCTGCGGACGCAGCTGAAGCAGGCACGAGCCAGCTCCATTCCGGAACGAAATCGACCGTGGCCGTACGTGCCTCGACGGCCGACGACACGTTAGCTTGCGGGATTCGCCTTATCGGCTTCAGCCATCTGTTTCAGCATGCTGTCGTGGATGATGTCAACTCGTGAGCGCGCTTCCGCGCACACGTACGGGTCGCGAATAACGGTCAGCTGATTATCCTGTCTGGTCTCGCCGCCGGTGGACCAGTTGGTCGAACCGGTGATGACGTCGACGCCGTCGATGATCACCATTTTCAGGTGCATGATCGCCGCCTTCTCGCTGTGCCCGATCGCGATGCTGTTGCCGATTTTGTCGTTCAGCCACGGGGCCAGCAGGGTGTGCTCGGCAACTCCCGCAGCCTGAGTGGAGTCGAGACTCATTTGCACATACATCTTTTCGTCCTTCAGCGCTGTCTGAAGCACCGAATTCAGCTCCGGGTCGTCGTAGCCGTACATCGCGACGATGATGCTCTTATTCGCCGACTGCAGCAGGGCTTTGAGCGCGTCGTGCACCTGGTCGACCGGGCTGTAGAACGTGCGCGTGGTGTCCGGATAGCCAGGCGGGAACGGCGCCGCTTTGAACTTATCCAGCTCGGTCAGTGAACTCAGTGCCATGGTTGCTCCTTTACAACGCGGGATTGGTCCAGTCTGTCGGGTCGGCGCTGAGCTGCTGCTGCTCGGCGGTCAGATTCGGCAAGTAGCCCGGGTCGGCACGACGGCGCACCAGCACACTCGGATGCACCAGCGCGTCGGGACCCATCGGCCGACGCCGGTATCCGGCCAGGTACCACAGCTTGCCGTTGTTATGGATGGGCGCGTCGGCGAAGTCCTCTTGCACCGCGGACTGCTCCTGATAGGCCGTCGGGTCGATCGCCAGCTCACCGACTATCCCGTCGGTGATCCATTTCAGTGCGATCGTGGCGAGCTCGTGGTTGGGCATGAATGTGCCGCCCACGTCCGCGTGCACGCCGGCGAACCAGCGCTCCTGCAGGCCCAGCGGGTGCCGTTCGACGAGGTATTCGCGGTAGGGACGGCGACGTTCGTCGATCGAGACGGCGTGGCGGATGCGCGCCACGTTGCACAGCGACCGGGTGTAGGGCCAGCGCAGAGTTCCGAGCCGCAAGAAGCCGGCCGCTTTGACGGTGTCCCACAGTCCCAAATAGGCCACCGGCAGCGCATAGTGCCACACCTGATTGGGGCTGTTCTGGTGCACCGTGGAAAACAGCGGCTCGTTCTCGGTGCGCCAGCAGAACGCGCGGGCGAATTCATCCCAGTCGTCGAAGTCTTGCTTGGTGAAATCGCGGTTGATGGCGTACTTTTCGACCGCGTAGGGCAACAGGTTCTCCGAACCCGGCCGCATCAGCCCAGGGCGCAGCAGCATGCCGGCCAGGGCGCGGGCGGTGTAGGCGCCGCGGCTGAAACCGAAGATGTAGATCGCATCGCCGGGCCGCCAGTGCTGCATCACGTATCGGTATGCCTGCGCGACATTGTTTTTCAGGCCCAGCCCGAAGGCCTGCTCATACAGCAGCGACAGCTTGCGGGACAGCGACCAATGCGCGGCGGCCGGCGCGAGCGTGCCCACGCCCGGGTCGTAGTAGGCGAGCTGGCTCTCTGGATCGTTCTTGTCCAGCATCTCGAAGAGCTTGGCAACGTTGGTGAGATTGCCCGCCCCGATTTGATTGGCGGTGCCGTCAAAGCAGAGGACGATCCGCTTGGCCTGCGGCTTCTCGCTCATGGTGCGGGACTTTACGTGGCGGTGCGGGCACTGTCGGGTCTTTCGCGACGGACCATGATTGCCACCGGCTGCAGAGGTGCCTAGGCTCGCGCTACATGACACTCCCACCGCCATCGGCAGGGTCGGTCGCCCTGGTCACCGGCGCATCTTCAGGCATCGGCGAACAATTCGCCCGTCAACTCGTGGCCCGCGGTTACCGCATCGTCGTCACCGCCCGCCGGGAAGACCGGCTGCAACAGTTGTGCGAGGAATTGGGCGGCGACAAACACGCCGTCGCGGTAGGCACCGATCTTGCGGTCCCGGAGGATCGAGACGGGCTGGCCGCCCGCATCGACGAGTTGGGCGCACACGTCGACATCCTGGTGAACAACGCTGGCATAGGCATTTATACGAAGTTCGGCGCCGAAGGCCGCGACAGGGAACTGCAAATGCTGCGCGTCGACGTCGAGGCGGTGGCCGACCTGACGCTGCGCTATCTGCCGGGCATGGTCGAACGCGGCCGCGGCGCGATTATCAACCTGTCGTCGGTGTCGGGATTTCAGCCGGCGCCCTACAACGCCAACTACGCCGCCGCGAAAGCGTATGTGCTGTGGTTGTCCGAAGCGGTGAACGCCGAAGTCGCCGACAGCGGCGTGACGGTCACCGCGGTCTGCCCCGGCCCGGTGCCGACCGAGTTCCAGGCCGCCAACGACGCCGACTACCTGGTCAGCCGGGTACCGGGATTCACCCATGTGTCCGCCGAGCGGGTGGTCGCCGACGCGCTGAAGGCCGCCGGTCGTGGTCGCGGGTCGGTGGTCCCGGGCGGACCACAGGTGAAGTTGACGCTGGGATCGACTCGGTTCGTGCCGACTCCGTTGGTCTTGCCGGTCCTCAAGCGAATGTTGAAGCGCTAACCAGACATTGGGGTCGGGAGGGGCGTGAGCGGGTTGCCTTCCTTGATCGACGAACAGTTTTCCGGCGCTGGCAAGCCCGAGAAACGTTGCGTGATCCAGGCGATGGAGTTCAGCAGCCAGATCGGGACGCTCCAGATGTGGCTAAGCGATTTGTACTGCTCGTAGTGGACCTTGGTGCCCTTTGCGCAGTATTCGCTGGCCAGCGTGCGCACGTCGCCGGCGATCATCACGCCGTCACCGGCGCCGATGCCCTTCTTGTTGCCCGGTGTGCCCTCGAGCGCACCGTTGGCGCCCTGGCCGATGAACAGCGGAATTGTGGGCGTACCGCCGGTGCCCATGATCAGCTTGTTGGCGCAGCCGACGTAGAGGGGCAGGTCCTTGGGAGTCGGGTAGTCGGGGATGATCAGGTCCTTCCACTTCAAACCGGCGTATTGGCCGAGGACGTTGACGATCGACGCGGTCTGCATCTCGTGAAAGATCCTCGCGCCGTTCGAGGTCAGATAACGTGCCAGCTCGGTCTCGATCTCGAATGCGCGCGCGATCCCGACCAGCGCCATCGCCATGACGCCCGCCCAGAACTTGGTGCCCTCGACGTAGTTCAGGTTGTGCGCTGGGTCGACCAGCACGCCACCAATTGCCGCGCCGATCAGGCGCTCGTTGACGTCGGGCGCGTAGGCCGGGGCCAGCTCGGCGGCCCACTCGGTGGCAATCGCACCGCCGGAGTACCCGAGCATCGCCACCTTCGCATCGCTGGGGATGGTCGAGGAGCTCAACGCGGCGCGGATTGAGTCGAGGGTGTTCATCCCGTACTCAGGGCCCGCGGCGAAGTCCGCCCGCTGGCCTTCGGTGTCGGGAACGATGACCGTGTACCCCTCGGCGATGAATGGGCCGAAGACCGCCGCCTCGACATTGGGGACGACTCCGCCGAGCCTGAGTCCACCCGAGATCGCATACGACGGCTGGTCATTGCGGTTGAGCGAGTCGTAAGCGGATTGGTACGAGATCACCTTCCTCTTGTCAGGATGGCTTAGCGGCTGAATGACCGAGGTGACGTTGACGGTCGGCTTGTCGGTCTGGCTGGTCGACCGGTAGAGCAGCTGGGTGGTCTCGAGCAGCGTCGGGAAGCCGAAGATGTGGTAGTGAAAGTTACGCGTTTTCAGTACCTTTCCCGGCGTGACGTTATCTAGGGGATCGGTGTAGGAGTAGAACGGATCATCCTTCGGTTGGAGCGTGACTACCGCGATGCCGCGCGCGTCACGGCGATCGGGATACCAACCTGGTTGCACTGGTCCGGTCGTAGCGTTGACGTTATGGTCGCTCATGGCGCCTCCTTTGAAGCGATAGTGGGGATCGTCTTGCACCGTCGGACGAGTTCAGCGAGCGCAGCGTCCTGCTCATCGTCTGCCGGGACAGGCAGGTTGAGCCCGGTGCACAGTCCCGAGTACCACTCCG
>DASQRI010000069.1:0-9032 GCA_035642975.1 Mycobacterium sp. | reverse complement strand
GGTGGGCGCCTCGCCCCGCGGAATCCACCACAGCCGGAACAGCCCGATGATGTGGTCGATGCGCACGCCGCCGGCGTGCCGCAGCACGGAACGAATCAGCGCACGGAACGGCTGATACTCCTGCTCTTCGAGGCGGTCCGGCCGCCACGGCGGCTGCGACCAGTCCTGGCCTAACTGGTTGAACTCATCCGGCGGCGCACCCGCGGAAACCCCGAGGGCCAACACGTCCTGCAATGCCCAGGCGTCGGCGCCGGGATGCCGCACCGATTCGGGCCATTGATGCCAGTCGTCGCCGTACTTTTCGGCTAATGCGCACCAGGCGGCGAAATCGTCGAGCGCGGCACCCTCCCGCGCGCAAAACGCCGCGTACGCCAGCTCGCGACCTGCCGTACGTGGGACCGAATAGACCAGCTTCAACGCCGCCCGTTTGGCCGCCCATGCGCTGTCGCGGTCGATGGCGTCGAGCGACGCGGCGTGTTTCTGCACGTCGTCACGCAGCCGACGGACCCGACCGCGCTTACGCAGGTAGGCGAACTCCGGGATGGCTTCAACCCGCAGGTACAGCGGGTTGACGAAGCGTCGCGACGTCGGCAGATACGGCGATGGCTCCATCGGCGCGGTCGGCGCGGCCGCATGCAGCGGATTGACCAGGACATAACCGGCGCCATGTACCGACGCCGACCAGACCGCCAAGTCCGTGAGATCGGTGAGGTCGCCGACACCCCAGGACTGTCGCGACCGGACACTATATAACTGGGCGGCCAGCCCCCAGCTGCGGCGAGCGCCCAGCCGCTCCGGCACTCCCAGCCACCCCGGTGTCACAATCAGGGCTGCGCTGACCTGCTGCGCGCCCGAACGCAGATGTACCCGGTGATAACCGAGCGGCAGATCGTCGGGCAGCACGAAGCTGGCTTCGCCAACCAGGCGTCCGTCGAGATCAAACGGCGCGGTGAAGTTGTCGACCTGGCGTATTCCGGCGCGAACGGTTCCGTCCTCGAGCTGCAGCCACACCTCGGCCGGCTGGCCATGGCTCACATGCACCCAAAACGTTGTCTTGGCGCCGGCCCGGCCGAGGATGGTCGGCGGCAGTGCGCGCGACCAGTGGGCACGCTCGTCAGCGGCCAGCGCCGCAGCCCGCTCCGACTCCGAAGTCGCCGCCACGCCGAACGCGGCGAGAACGGCCACCAGCGTGCTTTCCGGGGCATTCACCCGCCGGCCGCTCCAGTCCTGATAGTCGGTAGCGACGCCAAACCGCCCCGCGAGTTCGGCCAATGACGGCGCCGGCTGGGTCATCTACGCCACTCCTCAATCCCGGCTTCGCCGGCTTCCTTGTCCAATTGTTCGAGATGCGACCCGAGCGTTCACCTGAGCGTCGTTTTTTCGGCGAGCTGGTTTTGCTCTTCGTCGTACCATTCGCAGTGAGACTTCGTTGATCCCCCACCACTACTGATGGCAGGTGACACCACTGTGGCGCAAACCACTGCCGGCGCGACCCCGGATCTCCTTTACGCCCATACATTCGCGTGGCGAGGTCGCGCGGGGTGCCCTACCGTTATGCCTGTGAACAGTGGGACTAAACAGTACTCAGGCATGTCATCGGCCCAGGATGTGATCAAAAATGGCGTCTGATCAGGGCAGAGGTTCAGGTTACGGCCTCGGTCTGTCCACCCGGACCCAGGTAACCGGTTATCAGTTCTTGGCCCGCCGGACCGCGATGGCGCTGACGCGCTGGCGGGTCCGCATGGAGATCGAGCCAGGCCGGCGCCAAACGCTGGCCGTCGTGGCCTCGATTTCCGCGGCCTTGGTGATCTGCCTGGGTGCGCTGCTGTACTCCTTCATCAGCCCGTCCGGGCAGTTGAATGACACGCCGATCATTGCCGACCGCGATTCCGGAGCGCTCTACGTCCGGGTCGGCGACAAGTTGTATCCCGCGCTGAACCTGGCGTCGGCCAGGCTGATCGCCGGTCGCGCGGACAATCCGCACAAGGTCCGCGGAAGCCAGATCGCCCAGCAGCCGCACGGGCCGCTGGTGGGTATCCCCGGCGCACCGTCGGAGTTTTCCCCGACCACCCCTGCGACGGCGTCGTGGCTGGTGTGCGACTCGGTGGCCCAGAAGGCCGGAGTCGGAGCGCCGTCACCGGTGACCGTCACCGTGATCGACGGCACGCCCGACTTGTCGAATCGCCGTCACGTCTTGAACGGCTCGGACGCCGTGGTACTGCACTACGAAAAAGACACCTGGGTGATCCGGCAGGGAAGGCGCTCGCGCATCGACTCGATGAACCGGGCGGTGTTGCTGCCGCTGGGCTTGAGCCCGGAAAACGTCATCCAGGCGCGGCCGATGAGCCGCGCACTGTTTGACGCCTTGCCGGTTGGCCCCGAGCTGTCGGTGCCGAAGGTGCCGGGCGCCGGCCTGCCCGCGGGATTCACGGGTGCGCCCGGACCGGTGGGAACCGTGATCGTGACACCGCAAATCAGTGGACCGCAACAGTATTCATTGGTGCTGAGTGACGGTGTGCAGACGGTGAACCCGGTGGTTGCCCAGATCCTGCAGAACGCCGGCACGCCGGCAGGCAACGCACCGGTGGTGGTGGCCCCGGCGTCGCTCGCGAAGATGCCGGTGGTCAACGGGTTGGACCTGTCGGCCTACCCGGACGGTCCGCTGAGCCCGGTCGACCTCAAGGAAAACCCCGCGACGTGCTGGTGGTGGCAGAAGACCGCCGGCGAAGAGCGTGCGCGCGTTCAGGTGATCTCCGGGCCGACCATTCCGGTCAGCGCCGGCGCCACGGACCAGGTTGTGTCACTGGTCAAGGCGGACCCGTCCGGACGCGAGGCCGACCGCGTCTACTTCGGCCCTGACTACGGCAACTGGGTTGTCGTCACCGGAAACGACCCAGGCTCGAGCACCTCCGAATCACTATGGTGGCTCTCGAGTTCCGGCGTGCGCTTCGGCGTCGACAACACGCGCGATGCTCGCGCAGCGCTGGGATTGACGTCCCAGCCCGGTCCGGCACCGTGGGTTGCCTTGCGGCTGTTGGCACCCGGACCCGCTCTCTCGCGCGCCGACGCGCTGGTGCGCCACGACACCCTCCCGACCGATATGAGCCCTGCAGAGTTGGTGGTACCGAAGTGAAGCAAGGTTTTGCACGCCCGACGCCCGAGCGCGCTCCTGCCGTCAGGCCGGAGAACATCGTCCTTCCGACACCACTGAGTGTCCCGCCGCCCGAAGGCAAGCCGTGGTGGCTGATCGTGGTCGGTGTGCTGGTGGTCGGCCTGCTGGTCGGCATGGTCGCCATGACGGTGGCCAACGGCTCCCGGATGTTCCTGGGCGCCGGTTCGATCTTCCCGATCTTCATGATCGGCGGCGTCGCCATGATGATGTTCGGCGGTCGCTTCGGCGGTCAGCAGCAGATGAGCCGGCCGAAACTGGACGCGATGCGCGCCCAGTTCATGCTGATGCTCGACATGCTGCGCGAGACCGCCAACGAGTCCGCCGACAGCATGGACGCCAACTACCGCTGGTTTCACCCGGAGCCGACGACGTTGGCCGCCGCCGTCGGAACGCAGCGGATGTGGGAGCGCAAGCCGGACGGCAAGGACCTCAATTTCGGTGTTGCCCGGATCGGTGTCGGTATGACCCGGCCCGAGGTGACCTGGGGTGAGCCGCAGAACATGCCGACCGACATCGAGCTGGAGCCGGTGACTGGTAAGGCGCTGCAAGAGTTCGGGCGTTTCCAGAGCGTCGTCTACAACCTGCCGAAGATGGTGTCGCTCCTTGTCGAGCCGTGGTACGTGCTGGAAGGCAACCGCGATCAGGCGCTGGGCCTGATGCGGGCCATCATCTTGCAGCTGGCCTTCTCCCATGGGCCGGACCACGTGCAGATGATCGTGGTCACGTCCGACATGAACAAATGGGACTGGGTCAAGTGGCTGCCGCACTTCGGTGACCCGCGCCGCCGCGACGCCGCCGGCAACGCCCGGATGGTGTACGGATCGGTGCGCGAGTTCGCCGCCGATCAGGCTGAATTGTTCGCCGGCCGTGGGTCTTTCACGCCGCGGCACGCCAGCTCGTCAGCGGAGACCCCAACGCCCCACCACGTGATCATCGCCGACGTCGACGACCCGCAATGGGAGTACGTGATCAGCGTCGACGGTGTCGACGGTGTGACGTTCTTCGACCTGACCGGATCGGCGCTGTGGACCGGTAACCCGGAGCGCGTACTGCGGTTCACCAACGACGTCGGAGTCATCGAGGCGCTGCCCCGCGACCGCGACACCTGGATGGTAATCGACGACAATAGGTGGTTCTTCGCTCTCGCCGACTACGTGACCGAGCCTGAGGCCGAGCAGTTCGCCCAACGGGTGGCACGCTGGCGACTCGCCGAGGCATACGAGGAGATCGGCCAGCGGGTAGCTCAGATCGGCGCCCGAGACATCCTGTCTTACTACGGGATTGAGGATCCTTCCCAGATCGACTTCGAATCGCTGTGGGCCAGTCGGCGGGACGCACAAAGCAGCCGCTCGCGGCTGCGCATCCCGTTCGCGAACCGCTCGGACAACGGCGAGCTGCTGTTCCTGGACATGAAATCCCTCGACGAAGGCGGCGACGGTCCGCACGGGGTCATGTCGGGAACGACCGGTTCGGGTAAGTCGACGTTGGTGCGTACCGTGCTCGAGTCGCTGATGCTGGGGCATCCACCCGACGAGTTGCAGTTCGTGCTGGCCGACCTCAAGGGTGGATCGGCGGTCAAGCCGTTCGCCGGGGTGCCACACGTCTCGCGCATCATCACCGACCTCGAAGAAGACCAGGC
This sequence comes from Mycobacterium sp., assembly GCA_035642975.1. GTDB lineage: Bacteria > Actinomycetota > Actinomycetes > Mycobacteriales > Mycobacteriaceae > Mycobacterium. The sequence continues at coordinate 4,221 of DASQRI010000069.1, read as the reverse complement.
GTTGATGGAGCGCTTCTTGGACTCCCTGTGGGGCGAAATCGCCCGGCGTAAAGCCGTCTGCGACAACGCCGGCGTGGACGACGCCAAGGAGTACAACGAGATGCGCGTCAGGATGCGTGCACGCGGCCAGGACATCCCGCCGCTGCCGATGCTGGTGGTGGTCATCGACGAGTTCTACGAGTGGTTCCGCATCATGCCGACTGCGGTCGACGTTCTGGACTCGATCGGCCGGCAGGGTCGTGCCTACTGGATCCATTTGATGATGGCCTCCCAGACCATCGAGAGCCGGGCCGAAAAGCTCATGGAGAATATGGGTTACCGGTTGGTACTGAAAGCGCGCACCGCCGGTGCGGCACAGGCGGCCGGTGTGCCCAACGCCGTGAACCTGCCCGCGCAGGCCGGGCTGGGCTATTTCCGGAAGAGCCTCGAGGAGATCATTCGTTTCCAGGCCGAGTTCCTGTGGCGCGACTACCGTCGCGGCGTTTCGCTCGACGACGATGGGCCAACGATGCTGACCCATTCCGTCGATTACATTCGGCCGCAACTGTTTACCACCGGGTTCACGCCCATCGAGGTCAGTGTGACCGGGCCGGATGACTTCGACGCCTTGACCAATGGCGACAGCCACAGCGGCAACGGCGAGGTGTTCAGCGGCAACGGAGCCGGCAAGCCCGACGACGAGGAAGAAGAGGAAGCGATCAGGACGCCGAAGGTCGGCACGGTGATCATCGATCAGCTTCGCCGCATCGACTTCGAGCCTTATCGGTTGTGGCAGCCGCCGCTGGAGCAGCCGGTGGCGGTCGAGGACCTGGTCAACCGCTTCCTCCAGCGGCCGTGGCAGGAGGAGTACGGCACGGCCTTGAACCTGGTGTTCCCGATCGGGATCATCGACCGGCCGTTCAAGCACGACCAGCCGCCGTGGACGGTGGACACCTCCGGGCCTGGTGCCAACGTGCTGATCCTCGGCGCCGGTGGAGCGGGCAAAACGACCGCGTTGCAGACGCTGATCACCTCAGCCGCGCTGACCCACACCCCGGAGCAGGTCCAGTTCTATGTGTTGGCGTACAGCAGCACCGCGCTGACCAGTGTGGCCCGGCTGCCGCACGTCGGTGAGGTCGTCGGCCCAACCGACCCGTACGGTGTTCGCCGAACGGTGGCTGAGCTGCTGGCACTGCTGCGCGAGCGCAGGCGGACGTTCCTCGAGTACGACGTGCCGTCGATGGACGTGTTCCGGCGGCGCAAGTTCGGCGGGGAAGCGGGCCGCGTGCCCGACGACGGTTTCGGCGATGTCTTCCTGGTGATCGACAACTACCGAGCCCTCGCCGAAGAGAACGAGGTGCTCATCGAGCAGGTCAACGTGATCATCAACCAGGGGCCGTCGTTCGGGATCCATGTGGTGGTCACGGCCGACCGCGAGTCTGAGCTGCGGCCGCCGGTGCGCAGCGGATTCGGGTCCCGGATCGAGCTGCGTCTGGCTGCGGTCGAGGACGCCAAACTGGTGCGCTCGCGATTCGCCAAGGAGGTTCCGGTCAAGCCGGGCCGCGGCATGGTCGCGGTGAACTACGTGCGACTGGACAGCGATCCGCAATCGGGTCTGCACACGCTGGTCGCCAGGCCTGCGCTCAGCAATACGCCGAACAACGTGTTCGAGTCCAGCAACGTCGCCGCGGCGGTCAGCGAGGTTGCCGTCGGCCACGCACCACCGGTGCGCAGGCTGCCCGCGAAGTTCGGGCTGGAGCAGGTGCGGGCACTGGCTCAAGCCGATCGCCGTCAGAACGTCGGTGCCGGCGGAATCGCTTGGGCCATCAACGAGTTGGACCTGCAGCCGGTGTACCTCAACTTCGCCGAGAACGCGCACCTGATGGTGACGGGTCGACGCGAATGTGGGCGTACCACCACGCTGGCAACCATCATGTCCGAGATCGGACGGGTGTATGAGCCGGGAACCAGCATCGCGCAACCGACTTCGCGTCCGTCGGCGCAAGTGTGGCTGGTCGACCCGCGTCGGCAATTGCTGACCACGCTGGGCAGCGAGTACGTCGAGAAGTTCGCCTACAACCTCGACGGTGTCGCGGCGATGATGGACGAGATGGGCGCGGTGTTGGCTCGCCGTGAGCCGCCACCGGGCCTGTCAGCCCAAGAGCTGCTGTCCCATTCGTGGTGGACCGGGCCGGAGATCTTCCTGATCATCGACGATGTGCAGCAGCTGCCAGCCGGCTTCGATTCACCGCTGCACAAGGCCGCGCCGTGGGTGACCAGGGCTGCCGATGTCGGCTTGCACGTGATCATCACCCGGACCTTCGGTGGCTGGTCGTCGGCGGGCAGCGACCCGATGCTGCGGGCGCTGGCTCAGGCCAACGCGCCGTTGCTGGTGATGGACGCCGACCCCGACGAGGGCTTTATCCGCGGCAAGATGAAGGGCGGACCGCTGCCGCGCGGTCGTGGCCTGCTGATGGCCGAGGACACCGGGGTGTTCGTTCAGGTCGCGGCCACCGACTTGCACTGATAACCCGCACCTGACGAAGATCCCCTCGCTCGCAAGGGCGGGGGGATCTTCGCGTTTGCGGGGCACGGCACGGAACCGTTCGACATCGGCGATGTCGATGCTCAGCGAACTCAGTACGCCGCTGAAGCTGGCATCCATGCCGATGAGCATGCTGTCCAAGCTGTTCACCGCGGGCAGCACGGCCACCGCTGCCAAGGCCGCGACGACGGCGGCCAACGAGTTGGGAGCGGCCCACGCGGTCGGACTCGCGTCGAGTACCGGCCCGATGGGGGCGACGGGCATCGGCGTCGGCGCCCCAGGCCTCTCCGCGGGCATGGGCCGGGCCACGTCCATCGGTGCGTTATCCGTGCCGCCCGCGTGGACCAGCGCGACACCGTCTGTGGCCACCGCCGGAACGGCGATGCACGTCGCCGGTTCTCCGGCCGTCACGGCGACACCGGCAGGTGCGCAGTCGTCCACGCCGCCGATGATGCCCGTCGCCAACATGGGCGGACATGAGAGTTCTGCGACACCGACCCGATTCGAGCTTCATTCGACTGTGATTCCGTTCACGCCCGCCGCCGGATAGCGACACGTACTGCGGCCATCGGATTGCGCACAACCGTACTTTCCATGAACAACAGTTGATCGCGGATGAACACTTTTTGTTGAGTAATGAATAGTCGGCGTCAGCGTCGCGGACGGCTTGCGCTGCCATCTACTGTCTCAACCAGCGACTGTTCAGTGATGAACATCGATGCTCAATGTTGTTGACGCCAAGGGTTACCGAGGAGAGAAAGCGTGCTTCGTCCGTGACCAAAATCCGCGTTCCACACATCGACATCAACCAGCCGGCCAGCGAGGTAAGGGGGCCGACTGCTGACCGGGTCGCGACGACGACAGACGCCGGACGCCGCCGCTTCCATGCGGCGGTTGACGGGGCAAACGCAACCTTGGCTTGCTGACGGAGGGTTCTAGTGTTTGATTTCGGGCTTTTGCCGCCGGAGGTCAATTCCGGTCGGATGTATTCGGGTCCCGGACCCGGGCCGCTGTTGGCGGCCTCTGAGGCCTGGGACGGTCTGGCCGCGGAGTTGGGCTTTGCGGCCACCGGTTACGGATCCGCGCTAGCGGAGTTGACGAGCAACTCGTGGGTAGGTCCCACCTCGACGGCGATGATGTCCGCCGCCACGCCCTACATCGACTGGTTGACCACGACCGGTGCGCAGGCCGAGGAGACCGCCAACCAGGCGCGGGCGGCCGTGGCCGCGTACGAGGCAGCGTTCGCGATGACGGTGCCGCCGCCGGCGATCGCGGCCAACCGCGCGCTGCTGGCTGCCCTGGTCGCCACCAACTTCTTCGGTCAGAACACCCCCGCGATCATGATGACCGAAGCCCTGTACGTCGAGATGTGGGCGCAGGACGCCGCAGCCATGTACGGCTACGCGGGCGCCTCGGTGGCTGCCACGCAGATGACGCCATTCGTGGAGCCTCCGCAGACGACCACCGATGACGGGACGAACAGCCAGAGCGCGGCCGCCAATGCCGCCGCCACGCCGGCCAGCCAAGCGGCGTCGGCGGTCCAGAACGCCGTTGCGGCCGCGCCGTCGACAAGCACTCAAAGTACGGCGATGCCGGCGGCGACCACCGCCGCGACGGCCCCCCCAAATACGTTCATCGGTTGGCTGCAGACGCTGTATACAAACACCGTCGCCAACTTCCCGTCCGGCGGTTGGGGT
>DASQRI010000068.1:0-5194 GCA_035642975.1 Mycobacterium sp. | reverse complement strand
ACCAGGGCGGCGCGATGCTCACGCACGCCACGGGTGAGGCAGAACCGCTACAAGTGGCCGTCAACGCTGCGGTCGACTACGTCCGCTCGTTCGCGACGTCGCCCAAGCCGCCGAGATCCCGTCAACGGCTTCCGTCCCGTGAACATCAGGCCTGAGAAAGCCGGCGAGACACGAACAAATGAGTACCATCCCCGCCACTGGCCATCTGAGTGCGACCACTGTCGCCGCCGTGAACACACAAAGGGTGATGACCGATCGCGTCCGCAGCAAGCGACCGATCACTTGCGAGACGTGCTCGTGGGCGGGCCGATCGACCGCCTCCCAATAGAGCGCGACATAGGTGATATTGACCACGACGAATACTGCCGCGTACAGCGCAACCGGGTCTGCGGCCAGCCTGCTGTCCGCGATCCACTCGGTAGTGAACGGGATCAGCGACGCCCGAGCTGCAGGACCAAGATTGTGATCAGCACCGCGAACACGCCGTCGGAGAACTGGCTGACGCGATCCGGATTGATTTGTCGCCTGGCCACCCGGTCATTATCAGGTACTCGACCTCTGGACACATTCCGGTGACGCGGCGCATAGTATGGGTCAGCCAACCCATTTTTCTCGACGATCGCCAATCTGACAAAGGAGAGGTCTTATGGAGGTTCCCGTCAATAGCGCGGGCCCGGCGGTGGTCCGTGAAGAGCCAGGCGGGGAACGCATGCGGGCGATCATCCTGAAGGGATTCGGCGGACTCGACAGCTTGGTCTACACCGACATCCCCAAGCCCCGACCCAAGAACGGGGAGGTGGTCATCAAAGTGCGGGGCTTCGGCATCAACCACGCCGAGATGCACATGCGGCGGGGAGAATGGGCAGAAGCCGCTGAGGTCAGCGGCATCGAATGCGTGGGGATCGTCGACTCATGCCCGGCAGGGGAATTTCCAGTCGGCGCCAAGGTGGCCGCGCTCATGGGCGGCTTGGGGCGAACTATCAACGGCAGCTACGCCGAATACACCCGCGTGCGCGCCGCGAACGTCGCTCTCATTGAGTCGGATCTGCCGTGGTCGCAGTTGGCGGCGCTGCCCGAGACGTACGCGACCGCCTGGACCTGCCTTTTCCGCAACCTGAAAATCCGCGGCGGACAGACCGTCGTAATCCGCGGCGCGACTTCATCATTCGGCCAGGCCGCAGTCAAAATGGCAGTAGCAGCCGGTGCACACGTCGTGGCCACCACCCGCAGTCGCAACCGGTTCGCCATGCTGGAGCAACTCGGCGCCACGCGGGTGGAATTGGAGTCGCGAACGCTGGCTGCCGGCATCGCGGAAGCCAAGCAGATCGACGCCGTCCTCGACCTGGTCGGCAACAGCACCATTCTCGATTCGCTGGACATGCTGCGCCGCGACGGCACCGCCTGCCTGGCGGGCTGGCTGGGCGGTCTGGACCCGATCGACGACTTCAACCCGCTCGCACGGATGCCCAGCGGGGTGAATTGGTCATTCTTCGGCAGCTTCGTCTTCGGCAGCCCAGGTTTTCCGCTGTCCGATGTACCTCTGCAGGACATCGCAGCCCAGGTGGCCGACGGCCGACTCGAAGCGGCGCCGTCTCATGTCTTCTCCTTCGATGAGATTCACGAAGCACATCGGATCATGGAGGCCGGTGACGGTGGCGGGAAAATGGTTGTCGCCGTCGAATGAGCACCAGATGATGGGACGATGACCCTTACTCCGTCAGTTCTGGTGTTCGACGTCAACGAGACCCTTATCGACATCGAATCTTTGGCACCGCTTTTCGAGCGAGTCCTCGGTGATCCGCGGGCGATCCGCGAGTGGTTCGGCCAGCTGGTCATGTATTCGATGACAGCAACGCTGTCGGGGCACTACGTCGACTACTTCACCTTGGGCCAGGAACTGCTGAGGATGCTCGGAGACATTCACGGCGCGGACGTCACCGACGACGACGTCAACGACATCAAGCACGCCATGCTGACGATGCCCGCCCACCCGGATGTCGAAGACGGTCTGACGATTCTGCGCGACAACGGCTTTCGCCTGGTGACGCTGACCAACTCGCCACCCAATCCGGACGGTCCCAGCCCGCTGGAACACGCCGGGCTCGGGCGATTTTTCGAGCAACAGTTCAGCGTCGAGGCTTGCCGCGCATTCAAGCCCGCGCCGACGGTCTACCGATACGTGTGCGAGCAACTTGGGGTGCCGCCGGCGTCATGCATGATGGTGGCCGTCCACGTCTGGGACACCATCGGTGCGCAATCCGCTGGATTCAGTGGCGCGCTGATCACCCGCCCCGGCAATGCCCTGCTTCCCATCCGCGACCTGCCGCAGCCCACGATTGTCGCCAGCGATCTGCGGGAGTTCGCGGCCAACCTCACAAACCGGGCGGGCCAGCCGTCTACCGGGTAGATGAAAGTTCCGACCAACACCGGAGGCCCCATGTCCACCGCACCCGCCACAACTTCGACTCGCCACGTCATCGTCGACTCGCCGATCGGACCATTGACGCTGGTGCGCGACGACGATGGCCTGACCGGCCTGTATTTCCCCGGGCACTGGACCCGGCCGGACCGCAATTCGTTCGGCCCGCAGGTCGAATCGAGCGACGATCGCAGCTTCGACGAAGCCATCGCCCAGCTGAGCGAGTACTTCGCCGGTGAGCGGCGTGATTTCGATCTGCCGCTCAACCCGCACCGCAGCCAAACGGCGCGGCAAGTCTGGCAGCTGCTCGCCGAGATCCCCTACGGTCAGACCACCACGTACGGTGCACTGGCACGGAAGGTCGGGGGCGATATCAGCCCCCGTGACATCGGCGGCTTCGTCGGCGACAATCCGCTGTCAATCCTCATCCCTTGCCATCGAGTGGTGGGATCCACCGGACAACTCACCGGATACGCCGGCGGACTGGACCGCAAGCAATATCTGCTCGAGCTGGAGATGGCGATCCCCGCCTCAACACAACCGCTCTGGTAGCCGCCAATGATGAAGCCGCCGTTCGAGAAGGTCGTCGCGCAGCATGGTCCCGTCGTGCTGCGCGTCGTCCGCGCGGTCCTCGGCCACGCCGACGCCGATGACGCCTGGTCCGACACATTCCTTGCGGCGATGAAGGCCTACCCGGGGCTACCGGCCGACGCCAACCTCGAGGCCTGGCTGGTCACCATCGCGCACCGCAAAGCGATCGACGTCATCCGCGCGACGTCGCGACGGGCGATCCCTGTCCCGCACACACCGGATACGCCGTCGCGGGACCACACCGCGGAAGGTCACCTGGATCTCACCGACGCGGTTGCCGCGCTGCCCACTAAACAACGTCAGGCGGTGGCCTATCACTATCTGGCCGGCCTGTCCTACGCCGAGATCGCCACGCTGCTGGACAGCAGCGCGGCCGCCGCCCGACGCGCCGCCGCCGACGGCATTGCCACATTGCGACGTACCTACGCGCACAAAGCTATTGGAGTCCGCTCATGAGCACAATCGACGTTGCCGCGCTTTATCCTGTCGACGACAACGACATCAGCCGCCTGCACGCCCGCCTGGCGGCGGCAGCCGATGCCGACAATGTCCTCGACGTCGCCTACCGGACGGTCGAATCACCCGTGGGCACGCTGCTGATCGCCGCAACACCGGTCGGGCTGGTGCGGGTGGCCTTCGCCAGCGAAGGCCACGACGCGGTCCTGCAGAATCTCTCCGACCGGATCAGCTCCCGCGTGCTACATGCCCCCCCGCGGCTCGACGCCGTCGCGCATCAACTGGACGAGTATTTCTCCGGACACCGTCACAGCTTCGACGTGCCGCTGGACTGGCAGCTGTCCAAAGGATTTCGCCGTACGGTGTTAGGCCACTTGGCGGTCGACATCGATTACGGCACCACCGCCAGCTACGCCACCCTGGCGCGACTGTCGGGTTCGCCTAAAGCTGTTCGCGCCGTCGGGACTACCTGTGCGACCAACCCCATCCCGGTCGTGGTGCCCTGCCATCGGGTCGTTCGCGCCGACGGCACGATGGGCGGCTACCGCGGTGGCCCGGCCACCAAACGCGCCCTGCTGGATCTGGAAGGTGTGGCGTGATCGTCAGTCCTTGGCGAGGACATGGACAGCGCATACCGCTCCGACGCCGACCATGTGGGCCAGTCCGATTTCCGCCCCGGGATGCTGGCGTGAACCGGCCTCGTTCCGTAATTGTGTGGTGATTTCCGCGATTTGACCGACGCCGGTGGGGCCGATGGGATGGCCCATGGACAGCAGCCCGCCGGAGCTGTTGACCGCGATGCGCCCGCCGATGTCGAACTCTCCGCCGATCAGCGCCGCTGCGGCGTGGCCGGGTTTGGCCAGTCCGATCGCTTCGATGTAGAGCAGTTCTTCGACGGTGAACGCGTCGTGCAGTTCGACCAGATCAATGTCTCCCGCGGCGATCCCGGCACGGTCGAGCGACTCGGCGGTGGTCTCACCGGTAAGAGCTGCGTCGAAATTTTCTGTCCCGTAGTATGTTTCGGATCGCAATACCGAAGATCGCACCCGCACGGCGCGTTCTCGGTTGAGCCCGCTCAGGCTGATCGCTCTTTCGGATGCGACGATCACCGCCGCGGCGCCTTCGCCGATGGGGCAGCACTGCAGCCGGGTGAATATGCCGCTGATCTGTGGCGGGGCGAGCACCTCTTCGATGCTGCGGGCTTTGGGCCGTTGCGCATTGGGGTTGACTGCCGCGTTGCGGCTGTTCTTCACCGCGACTGCGGCGATCTGCTCAACGGTGGTGCCGGTGTCATGCATGTATCGGGAGGCCAGCAGGGCGAAGTGGGTGACTGGCAGAACTCGGTTACCGACGAGGTCCTCGAGTCCGGCCGCGCGCTGCGGGGAGGTGAGGTTGAGCGGTTTGTCAACGCCGACGGCGATCGCGACATCGTGCAGTCCGGCGCCGACGTCGATACAGGCTTGCCGGAAAGCACTCGAACCCGATGCCGAAGCATTCTCGACCTGGACCATCGGAATGCCCGTCGCGCCCAGATGCCGATACATCAACCGCGACAGGGCCATTGAGGTGGTGGCAGTACCGGTGTAGGCGGTCTCGACCTGATCCCACGGCAGCCCTGCGTCGGCCAAGGCCGCGCGCACGGCAACCACGCCGAGTTCGGGGTACGAGGTTTGGCTGGGCTTTTGGTAGCGATGCAGCCCGACGCCGATCACCCACACCGGTCGCAGC
>DASQRI010000067.1:0-3574 GCA_035642975.1 Mycobacterium sp. | reverse complement strand
AGTTGGTGACCGCGCACACGCATGACAAGAGGATTGCCCGTAGTGCCACCCAACCGGTACGCGGCCGTGATCGCCGCCTGGATCAGCGCTTGCTGTATTGCGGCGCCTTCCGGGCTTTCTTCAGGCCGTACTTCTTACGCTCGATGGCGCGGGGGTCACGAGTGAGGAAGCCGGCCTTCTTCAGCGCGGGCCGATCCTCGGGCGTGACCAGGATCAACGCCCGGGCGATGGCCAGCCGCAGCGCGCCGGCCTGGCCGGACGGGCCGCCGCCATGGAGGTGGGCAAAGATGTCGAAGGCTTCTACCCGGTCGACGGTGACCAGCGGCGCCTTGATGAGCTGCTGGTGCACCTTGTTGGGGAAGTAGGCCTCCAGGGTGCGGCCGTCGAGGTCGAATTTGCCGCTACCGGGCACCAGCCGCACCCGTACCACGGCCTCCTTGCGGCGGCCGACCGTTTGAATCGAACGCTCGAGCACAATCGACTCCGTGCGCGTCGCTGCCGGAGCTGCCGCGGCCTCGGTCGTCTCGGCGGCCACCGCTTCGGTGGTCTCGGTTCCAGCCGTTTCAGTCACTGGGTCACCTGCTTGATCTCGTACGGAACCGGCTGCTGGGCGGTGTGCGGGTGCTGCGGCCCGGCGTAGACGTGCAGCTTGCGCTTGATCTGGCGAGCGAGCTTGTTCTTGGGCAGCATGCCGAGGATCGCCTTTTCGACGACCCGGTCGGGGTGCTTCTGCATCAGGTCGCCGATCGTGCGGCTCCGCAGCCCGCCGGGATAACCCGAGTGACGGTAAGCCAGCTTGTTGTGCAGTTTGTCGCCGCTGATGGCGACCTTGTCAGCGTTGACGATGATGACGAAGTCACCGCCGTCGACATTGGGGGTGAATGTCGGCTTGTGCTTACCGCGCAGCAGGTTGGCTGCCGCGACGGCAAGGCGGCCGAGCACCACGTCCTCGGCGTCGATGACATGCCACGACCGCGTGGTGTCACCCGCCTTCGGCGTGTATGTGGACACAGCGCTTACCTTTTCTCTCGGGTGGATCCCGGTGTGACCCGGGTGCCGGTCGGGCGTTCACGGCAAGGGATGATCTCGGCGACCGACAGTGACCCGAGGCCCGGCGTACCGCACGCCAACGCAGCAGCTTACCGGCGGTTATCCACGCAGGTCAAAACGCCGCATTGGCAGGCAACGGGCCAGTTTGAATCGGTTTGCTACAAGCACGGCAATATCGAGGGTGGGCACGGACGCGGTTGGGTCACTTCACCCGGCGGGTTATCGCCATCCCAGAGATTGCTGGGTAGCTCGCCGCGATAAGGGACATTCCCTTTGTCCATATCGACCCAGTAATTAGGTGTGGCAGATATTCCAATCCCAGTTGTACGCAGGGGTTGGCGCGGTCGAGTCGCGGTCGCCCGGGCACCAGTGATGTGGGCCATAAGCCGGGCCGAGATCGGCTTGAGCGACACCTGCGCTCATGCCCAGACTGGCCGCGCCGAGAGCGCCAAACACCAGCGCCGTGGCCGCCCAGCCTGCGGTTAGTCGCTTCATACCTCGGGATTTTCCTCGCGGGCAGCTTTGTGCACATGGGCGAACGCCCTATTTATGACGTTCGGCTCAAGCTGGTTTAATTTGCGATCCGCTCTACCCGAGAACAGTGAAATAGGTCACGACCAGCCCGGACGGGGTAGCAATTCCGTCGCTCAGGCGTTGCGCTAGGCGGCCACTACATCAGAGAGGGTGACCCCGACCCAAACGAGGCTGAGATGCAACAGAACACCGTCGTCGGACGCCACGACACCCACCACTCATTCGCTGACGCGCTGTGGAACTGGCGCGCCGAGGCGCTCTGGGTCCTCGCTGGCGTCATCTTGATGCTCGCCTTCGGGGACGCGTTTATCGTCTTGGCTCTCGCCGTCGCGATCGTGGCTGTGGCCGTGACCTGGTTGACCCTGCACAACGTCGAGAATCGCGTGGAGAGAAATGGCGCGGAAACGGCGTCAGTGAGTCATCTACGCTCAGCGCGGGCCGGCAAACGCGATTCGTCACACGCGCAGTGGCGTGGCCCCAGCGCCGCGTAACCCAGTAACGGCTGTTTGCAACCCAATTGTTCTCCGCTGGATAGACATGACTGCGCGGTCCCGCGGCTCTCCTTCCGTCGGGACCGCGCAGAGTCTTCATGTGATTACCGCCCCTGCCGGCTCCAGACGCCGGCTGCGCGGTGATCTGCGCTCGCCACATCGTCGGCACCGTCACGCACCGCGTTTCCGAGGTCGACCAAGATTTCGTTGAGCGCCGTGGCCGCCTGGTGCCACTTGAGCTGCTCGACGCCGTAGGCGGTGGCGGCTTCGCGAGTCCACAGCTCCTGTAGTGGTGCAACTTGAGACTTCAGCTCCTGCAACGCAACGTTGAAGCGGGCGGAGGTGGTCTGGATCTCTTGGCGCACGGAATATTCGATCTCGTCGAAGTTGTACGACAGCGGCATTAGAGGTTCCCGCCTGCAGCCCCGATGTGGAGCGCGTGGCTGTCGGCTGCGTCCCGCAGCGCGGCTTCGTTACAGCGAATGGTCTCCGCGATGCTGTAGAGCGCATGGTGCAGTTTCATCGACTCCGCGTTCCACCGATGCACTACGTCTTTGAACCGCGCCGCCGCATTGCCGCCCCACACCGACGGCGGGACACTGCTGATGCGGCCGATAAATGCCTGCAGGGTCGCCCGGATCTCGTCATTGCGGGTGTCGATAGCCGCTGCAACCGAGCGCATCAGGTCGAAGTCGGTGCTGAGTGTGTTGCCACCTGCAGGTGTGCTCACATGTTCCCCTTCTGCCCACGGGCCGCGGACCTATCCGCGCTGACGAAAGGTAAGACTTCCGCGGGTCACATTCGGTTCCCGCCTTTTCGGCGGACTACAACTCAGCTCAAAGCCCGGGCTGACCGGACCGCTTGATCGCACACTTGACCCACCGCATCGTCGTGGCCGTGGCGGCTTTGACATCCGATGCTGATCCGGACATCTTTGTCGACGAACACGGTCCATCGGACGTCATGACCAGGACGGACCTCCCGATAGGTCACGGCTGGGCGGCCGGCACTACGGCCCGTCGGGTTGAAGTCGACGAATATGCCAGTCGTCTCCGCGTCTATCGCGTGTTCGAGAAACTCGGCGGTGGCGCCCAAGGTCGCTAACGCGACTCGCGACTGCGTCAAGTGGAGCGCCACCTCCGGGTCCGTCGGCGACATCACCTGCACCCGCGCCGATCCGGGCCCGGCTACGATGCGCCGGATCGGCCATCGAGCCGGAACTTCCAGCGCGACATGACCTTCCACCAGATAAGTTGTCGATATGCCATCGCCCGCGGGGGTGCTGTGATGATTCAACGCGGTCAGCCCAAACACCGCGCTGATCACCGGTACAACCAGTGCGAGCCGCCAACGACGACGGTGGTCGCGCGCCGTATCGTTGCGATTCGGATCACAAGCCCTGCCTTCGCCCGGAATGATCTCTGCCGCAAGCGCTCTCAATTGGGCGTCGTCGACTTGCGTCGGCGTCACACCGCCGTCATCACGAAGTCCATCGGCGA
>DASQRI010000066.1:0-10767 GCA_035642975.1 Mycobacterium sp. | reverse complement strand
GAAGACCTGCACGTCCTCGGCGGTGGGCGCCACCCGGGCCACCAGCTTCTGGGTGATCGGCTGGCCGTCCTGATCCCAACGGGCGGTCAAGATGATGGTCTCCGACGACATGCCGGTCGAATCCACCCCGCTCTCCACGGTGACCTGCGGTGTTACCCCGCCGGGCAGGACGGTCGACAGCCATTTCGACATCACCGCCGGCAGGGTTGTGACGTCGCGGCTGGAGCGTTGGAGCTTGTCGACTTGGTCGAGCACTGGTTCATTGGGCACAGACGCCTCCTTCAGAGGCAATTACGATACGGTGGGTAGCGTTATGAAAGCAAACCCATCCTCGGTTGACAAGGCCTCGGGTGCCGGGCGGCCCCGAGACCCGCGTATCGACGCTGCCATATTGACGGCGACCGCGGATCTGCTTGTGCAAATCGGTTATTCGAACCTCACTTTGGCCGCCGTTGCCGAGCGCGCCGGAACGACGAAGACGGCGCTGTATCGGCGGTGGTCGAGCAAGGCCGAACTGGTGCACGAGGCAGCGTTTCCGGTGGCGCCCACGGCGCTGGTGGGTCCGGGCGGCGATATGGCCGCCGATCTGCACGCGATGATCGCCGCCGCGCGGGACGTGTTCACCACCCCGGTGGTGCGCGCCGCCCTGCCCGGTCTGGTCGCGGACATGAGCGCCGACCCCGAGCTCAATGCCCGGGTGATGTCGCGTTTCGAGGGTATGTTCACCGCCGTGCGGGCGCGGCTGAGCGAAGCCGTGGATCGCGGTGAGGTTCATCCGGACGTGAATCCGGACCGGTTGATCGAGTTGATCGGCGGAGCGACGTTGATGCGACTGCTGCTGCGTCCCGACGAGCTGCTCGACGAAGCCTGGGTGGATCAGACCACCGCCATCCTGGTTCACGGTGTCACCCGACCGGTAGCGTCGCGCCGGTGACCGGACGACTGGACGGCCGGGCCGCGATCGTCACCGGCGCCAGCCGCGGCTTGGGCCGGGCGATCGCGCTGGCGCTGGCAGCCGAGGGGGCAGCCGTCGCGGTGCTCGGGCGCACCGAAAAGGTCTGGGACGAAAGGCTTCCCGGCACGATCGGAGATACCGTCGCCGAGATCGAGACGGCCGGTGGACGCGCGATCGCGATCCGGGCCGACCTGCTCGACCGCGACGACTTCGCGCGGCTGGTCGCTGAATCGCGAGACGCGTTGGGTCCCATCACGATTCTGATCAACAATGCGGCGTTCACCGCGCCGGGGCGCCCGCCCAAACCCGGTGACGACGGGCGCGCGAAATCGGCGAAGGTGCAGGCGGCCGCCGCCAAACCCGACTGGCCCCCGCTGCTCGGGACGCCGCTGGGGGCGTATCGGCGACACTTCGAGATCGCCGTGTTCGCCGCCTACGAGCTGATCCAGCTGGTCTGCCCGGACATGATGGCCGCGCAGAAAGGCTCGATCATCAACGTGACCTCTGTCGCGTCCCGGTTGCCCGGTGACGGGCCGTACGCCGACCACAGCGGCGGAGTGCTGCCCGGCTATGGAGGGTCCAAGGCAGCGCTGGAGCACTTGACCTGGTGTGCGGCCTACGATCTGGCGGGTCACCGCATCGCGGTCAATGCGCTCTCACCGTCCAAACCGATTATGACGCCCGGTCTTTCGTATTACGCCCGGGATTTCCCGGAGGTTTCGACTCCGGAGGAGTTCGCCCGGGCGGCGGTGGAGCTGACGTTGGTGGATCCGGAGGTCGTGTCAGGGCGAACGATCGGTCACCTGCAGGTGCTCGACGGCAGCTTCCGCTCGTTCCAGCGCGACTGAAATTCGGGACCGGGCTAAGCCGGCTTCGTCGCGGTCACCGCGTTGATGATCACCGCGTACAACCGATGCCAGTGCGGGGAGCAGAACCCGGCACTGAGCAGCAGACGGGTGGCGCGCCGCCTGGTGCGGGCTTTGCCGCGGCGGCTGGTGAGCGTTGTCGGCAGCAGCCACCAGGAGAACTGGTCGACGAGTATCAGCCGGCCACCGGGACGGAGCACTCGGGCGCATTCGCGCAGTCCCGCTTGCTGATCCGACCAGTGATCAAAGGAAGTCGTGCTGACGATCAGGTCGAAGGTGTCGTCGGGGTAGCCGATCTGTTCGGCGATGCCGACGGAGAATGTCAACCTGTCATCGTGAGTGGTGGCGCTGGCCGCCCGCACCATCTCCGGGGCGGCGTCGATGCCGACAAGCTGTTCGGCATCGCGGTAGCGGTCGGCCAGTGTTCGCAGCAAGTAGCCGGTGCCACAGCCCAGGTCGAGCACTCGGGTGGGAGTTGCGACGGCAGCCACCGCAAGGTCGGCTGTGCGGTCGGCGATTTGGTGATGCAGGCGACCCCGCGAGCCGAGGTCGTATCCCGTGGCGCGATCGTTGAATGGCGGCAACATCCCGGTAGGGCGGCACGGGCTCAGTCTGCCACCGATGGCCGGCCGCTTTCGGGCGGGTCCGGATCTCCACGAAGGATTTCTTCGGGGTGGTGGGCATGGTTGATCTCCGGCGGTCCACTGCCGTCGGTCCAGCCGAGCCGTCCGCTCGCAGTGACCTCGGTGCGCAGCTCGCCACGGCTTGCCATGCCGTGGTCTCCGCCGCACCCGAAGAACAGCTTGTCCGCGTCGGTTTCGCCGCCGCGTGCCCAGTCCGGTGAATGGTGAACCTCGCAGCGGTAGCCCGATTCGAGACAATTCGGACGGGTGCAGCCACGGTCGCGCGCGTAGCAGATCAACCGCTGGTCGGCGGTGGCGACACGTTTCTGGCGCCCCAGATACAGCGGCCGCTCGGTGTGCTCGTCGAACACTGCCAAGTAGTGAATCGTCTTGGCGGCCATGCCAATTAAATCCCGCATCGGCAGCCGGGAACCACCGCCGGTTCTTGCGGCCGCCGGCATCTGGACCGACGGGTCAACCGCCGCGTCGGCGGCCCGATCGAGTTCGGCCAGCGTGGTGGTGACGACCACGGTGACCGGGTGGCCGCGATGCACGCCCAGGTCACCTGAGGCAATCGCGGTTTCCAGGCCGAGCTTCAACGCGTCGTGGCATCGTTGGGCGGGGCTACGGTCATCTCGCGCCTCGGGGTCTTGGCTGTTGCTGGGCTGGTGTCGACCCGGCCGCACGGCAGCTTCGATGGCCTCGAAGTACCCGCGGGCCTCCGGGTCGAGCAGTCCGGACAGCCGCGACATCCCGTCGGGTCCCTGCGAGCCGAGGTGCAGTGCGCGCCGGCGTGCCCGGTCGTCGTCACTGAACAGGCCGTCGGGATTCAGGAAGTCGGCGATGCGCTGGCCCAGTTTGACCACGATGCCCGCATCGACTTTCGTTGCATGCTCGACCAGCTTGAGTTCGGCTGTTGCTGCATCGCTGTAAGAGACGCAGGCGGGCAGCACGTCGACCGCGCGGCACACCGCCCGGATGTGGTCTTCGCCGACGGCACCCGCCTCGACTGCCATCGCTAATGCCGGCAGTTCCGGCGGCACCGGTGGGCCGGTCAATGATCGGCGCGGCCGAATCCGGGCTGCGAGTTTGAACCGGCGGGTGATTTCGTTGGGAGCGATGCGTAGTCGTTTCCACAGCGCGGATCGCATCACTGCTACCGACCCGGCTTCGTCTGGTGGGTCCGCGATCTCCGCGAAGAATCGATACATCAGGCCGCGGTTGGTGCGCTCCTGGGTCTCCAACCGCTCGGCGACGTCGACCCGAAACATGTTGCCCACAATGTCTGAAGGCGTATTACGCAGCAGGTCGTGGGCAGCGTCGATCGCATCGAGGGCAGCGCTGATCCGTTCGCGCGCCTGCTCAGTACTGAATGCCGCACCCATACTTCGACGCTATGAACCGGCCCCGACAATTCGGCCTCAGCGGATGGCACGGCGCCGGATCTGTGGATCAACTGCCAACTGTGGATAACTCACACGCTGGCGCGCCCGACAGCGTGCAGAGCATCAGCGACTGCGTCGGCGAGCGGGTCGATGTCGCCCGGGGCGAGGCAGGAGATGGTCACCCGCATACCAGGCGGTGTGCCGATCCTGAACCGTGTTCCCGGCGCCGCGGCCCAGCCCGCGCTCAGCAGCCTGGTGATCGCCACGGTTTCGTCCGGCACCGGAATCCAGACGTTGAGGCCGGACCGACCGTGCGACGCGACGCCGCGGGCGGCCAGCGCCGCGTTCAGCATCTCGCGGTTGCGGGTGTAGACGTTCTCGGCTTGACCTACCAACCGGGTGGCTGCCTTGTCGCGCCACAAGCTGACGGCGAGATCCTGCAGCAAATGGCTGATCCAACCCGGTCCCAGGCGTAGCCGTCCCTGCACCCGCTCGACCGTGCGCGAGTCCCCGGCCAGCAGCGCCAACCTGAGGTCCGGCCCGTATGCCTTGGCCGCCGACCGCAGGAACGCCCAGTGCCGCGTCGTCCCGGCCAACGTATGCAGTGGCACACCGGCGATACCCGCGCAGTGGTCGTCTTCGACCAGTAGCACGTCGCCGTGGTCAACCAGCAGCCGCCGCAGCCCCGTTGCCCGCGCAGCCGACACGGCAGCGCCGGTTGGGTTTTGGGCGCGGGTGGTCACCACGACCGCCCGCACGCCGCGGCGCAACGCGCCTGCCACATCGGTGACCAGCGGGCCGTCGTCGTCGACCCGCACGGACTCGGCCGGAAAGCCCAGCGCGGCAAGCAGATCCAGGAGGTTGGCCCAGCCTGGATCTTCGACCGCCACGCGGTCGCCGGGTCGCAGGTGAGCGGTGAGTACGCGCTCGATGCCGTCGAGCGCCCCGGCGGTCACGGCGAGGTGCTCGGCTGGAACACCGTCAGCGGTCAATGTCGTCCGCGCGTACTCGGCCACCTCGGGTGAGACGGAGGGCTCCCCGTACAGCAGCGGAACGCGCCGGCCCGGGAGCCCTGCGGCGGCGATGGGCAACAGCGCCGGATCTGGATTGCCGGTGGACAGGTCCCGGACGCCCGGCGGGACGGCGATGCCGCGCAGCGAGCGCGGCGTGGTCGCCGGCCGGTCCCGGACCCGGGTGCCGCGCCGGCCTGCGGTCTCGACGGCTCCGCGTTCGCGCAGCAGGCGGTAGGCGGCGGCCACCGTGTTGGCGTTGACACCGAGCTGCGCGGCGAGGTCCCGGATCGGCGGAAGTTCGGCGCCGGGCGCCAGCGCGCCCGCGGAGATGGCCTCTTCGATGTCGGTGGCGATCGACTCCGCACCCGTACCGCGGATGGTATATTGTTCTGGCACGTAATTAAGTATGTACTAATACAAAGAAGGAGGCAACGGTTTTGACGTCATATCTGCCCACGGCGCGGACCGTGCCGACCCGCTACCGCGACCGCGCCCGCTACGACCGCGCCACGGTGCACGCGATTCTCGACGAGGCCCTGATCTGTCACGTCGGCTACGTCAACGCCGGCCGACCGGTGGTGTTGCCCACCACCCATGTGCGGCTGGGCGAGATCCTGTACCTGCACGGTTCCACCGGCAGCGGCCCGATGCTCACCGCCGCCGGGTCGCCGGACGGCTTGCCGGTCTGCGTGACGGCCACTCTCGTCGATGGCCTGGTGCTGGCCCGCGCGGCGTTGCATCATTCACTGGAATTCCGGTCGGTCGTCGCTGTCGGCAGCGCGCGACTGGTGCAGGACCGCGACGAGAAGTTGCGCGCGTTGGCGGCCCTGCTCGATCATGTGGCCTCCGGCCGGTCCGCCGACACCAGAGCGCCCAACGCCCGCGAACTGGCGGCCACCGCCGTACTCGCTCTCGACCTCGTCGAGGTCTCCGCCAAAGAACGTACGGGCGGCCCGGTGGACGACGCGGAGGACATCGCACTGCCGCACTGGGCCGGGGTCGTGCCGCTGACCCTAAGCACAGGCACGCCCATCCCCGCCGACGACCTCGACCCTGCCATCCCGTTGCCGGCTTACCTCGCGCCCTATCGCCGGTCGTGAGGCCGGGCCACGACGTCCTCAGGGTCGGGTGCTTCGATCAAGTCATGGCCGACGACCCCGACGTTCCCCGGGTAGTGAGCGCAAGCCGCGAGATCGCGGCGGGCACGGACCCGATTTTCGAACTGATCGCCGATCCCTCGCAACAGCCGCAGTGGGACGGCAACGACAACCTCGCGAAAGCCGAAGCCGGACAGCGGGTCCGCGGCCTCGGAGAGATATTCGCCATGACACTGACCGGCGGCGCCGTCCGCGAGAACCATGTGGTGGAGTTCAACGAGGGCCGTCTCATCGCCTGGACCCCGTCCGAACCGGGCCGGCGACCGCCGGGGCATCTGTGGCGCTGGGAGCTTGAGCCGCTGGGCGACACCCGCACCCGGGTCACACACACCTACGACTGGTCGGAACTGACCGATCAAAACCGCCTCCCGCGTGCTCGCCGCACGACGACCGAGCGGCTGCAGGCATCTTTGGACCGGCTCGCTGAGATCGCCGAGCGCCACTGAACTGCGCCGATCCCTGGCCGTCCAGCCGGGCCACGTGCCAGGATGAGCAAACGAAGTGCCGCAACCGCGGCAGGCAACCGGTCGAGTGGTGTGCCAGTGTCTGACAAGGGGACGTCTGACAAGGCGACGAGCCGCGTAGTCGCCGTGATCGTGCTGTTAGTCGCAGTCGCCGCGGCGCTGCGCGGATACCTCCCCGGCGTTGAGCGGGCCGACCGGCCACCACCGCCGGGCGGCGGGTCCTCGCTGGTTTACGTTGTGGCGCTGATCGGCATCTCGCTGTTGATCGTCGTGGTGGCCATCATTAGCCGGCTGCGTGATCCGCGCCGGGCGCCGAGCAGCGCCGCCGGCCTGCCGGCAAGGCTTTTCGACGGCCGTGGCCGACCTGCGTGGCGAGTGTTGTTGATCGGGGCCGCCGTGCTGGTGGTGTGGCTGCTGGCGGTGTGGCTGCTTTCACGATTCATCGTCCTGCAGCCGCCCGGTCAGCCGCAGTCCGCAGCGCCGTCCAGCGCCGCTACCCCCGCCGCCAATGCTCCTCGACGACCCAGGCCGGACTCGGGCGCAGATCATGACGTGCTGCGCTACCTGATCGCGAGCACGGTGGCGCTACTGGCGACCATCGTCGGGGGCGCAATCGTCACCGCACGTCGACGTCGGGTCGGGCAGCCGCGCATCGACCCCGCCCAACCGCTCGAAGTGCCGACGCCCACGGTCGCCGCCGCGTCGCTGGTGCGGGCAGCCGAAAGCGGGTTGGCAGAAATCGAGGACCTCAGCCGCGAACCGCGGGAGGCGATCATCGCGTGCTATGCGGCCATGGAACGCGAGCTGGCGCATTTTCCCGGAGCTGTTCCGCAGGCTTTCGACACCCCGACAGAGGTTCTGGCTCGCGCCGTCGAACACCACGCGTTGCATGTCGACAACGCCGCCGAGCTGGTGAACCTGTTCGAAGAAGCGCGGTTCAGTCCGCATGTGATGAGCGAGGCGCATCGGATGAGTGCTTTGCGTGTGCTGCAGTTCGTCCTCGCCGAACTGCGGAGTCCGGTATGACGCCGACATGAAAAAGCTTATTGTCCTGGGTGTTTCCCTGGTAGTGAGCGCGGAACTCGCCGCGTTGTCGCTGCATGATCGCCGGTTCGTGCTGTGGGGGGCCGGTGCCGCGGCGTTGTTCGCATTGGTTAATGTCCGCCAGGTGCTGGGCCGCGATGTTGAACCGTCGCCATCCCCGGCCGTGAACGCCCTCGAGGAGTCGCTGCGTGGCTGGCTGTCCCGAACTCAGACGCTGATTCACTGGTCGGAGTCCAATCGATCGGATTGGGATCGGCATCTGCGCCCAATGCTGGCGCGGCGCTTCGCAATTGCGACCGGACAAAAACAGGCCAAAGACCCGGCAGCGTTCGACGCCACCGGGCGAATGCTTTTCGGCGCGGAGCTGTGGGCGTGGGTGGACCCCAACAACGTCGCGCGAACCGGTGGGCGCGAACCCGGGCCGGGCCGGGCGACGCTCGAGGAGATTCTGGATCGGTTGGAAAAGGTGTGACTGGGGGTAAGCGAAGATGACTATGCCGGCGACGACTACGGCCCGCGCGGTGGCGGTGCTCGACGAGATCGAGCGCGTAGTGGTGGGGAAACGTTCCGCGCTCACGCTCATCCTCACCACCGTGCTCGCACGCGGGCATGTGCTGATTGAAGATCTGCCCGGTCTCGGTAAGACGCTGATAGCGCGGTCTTTTGCCGCGACACTCGGGCTGGATTTCACCCGCGTCCAGTTCACGCCGGACCTGCTGCCGGCTGATCTGCTCGGCTCGACGGTCTACGACATGCAGTCGGGTCGCTTCGAGTTCCGCTCGGGGCCGATCTTCACCAACCTGCTATTGGCCGACGAAATCAACCGGACACCGCCCAAGACTCAAGCGGCGTTACTCGAGGCGATGGCCGAAGGTCAGGTCAGCATCGACGGCGTCACGCACCGGCTGCCGCAACCGTTCATTGTTCTGGCCACCGACAACCCGATCGAGTACGAAGGCACGTATCCGTTGCCCGAGGCTCAGCTGGACCGGTTCGCGGTTCGGCTAGAACTGCGCTACCTCTCCGAGCAAGACGAGGCGTACATGCTGCGCCGCCGTCTGGATCGCGGATCGGCCGAGCCGACGGTCAATCAGGTTGTCGATGCTCATGATCTGCTGGCGATGCGCGAGTCGGTCGAACAGGTGAGTGTGCACGAGGACGTCTTGCACTATGTGGTGTCGCTGGCCGCCGCGACCCGACACCACCCCCAGGTGGCGGTGGGCGCCAGCCCCCGTGCGGAGCTCGACCTGGTGCAGCTGGCCCGCGCCCGCGCTCTGCTCCTCGGCCGCGATTACGTGATACCGGAAGACATCAAGGCGCTGGCGACGCCCGCCGTGGCGCACCGGATCACCTTGCGCCCGGAGATGTGGGTACGAAAGATCCAAGGCTCAGACATCGTCGAGGAACTGCTGCGGCGGCTACCGGTGCCACGAGCGCCCGGCGGTCCCCAATAAGCCGGGTCATGACGTGATCGAGACTCGGGAAGTCCAGTTGCGTTGGCGGGCATCGACATTGACGCGTGCGATGGCAACCTGTGCCGCCGCAGCGCTGGCGGCCGGCCTGATCGGATCCTGCTGGCAGCTCATCGCATTCGCCGCGCCGCTGCTCGGTGTGCTGTGTTCGATCAGCTGGCAGCGGTCGTTGCCGAAAATCAACGTGCATGCCGAACCCGGTTCGCAGCGCTGTTTTGAAACCGAGCAGGTGCGGCTAGAGCTGTGGGCCGACACTGAATCATCATGGACTGCAGTAGGACTCGCGGTATCGGCGATCGACGGGATGCGGCTGGAGGTGCTGCAGCGGACATCTCGACAGCGGCAGACGGTGGCCGTCACCGCCGAACGCTGGGGGCGCTATCCCGTCCGGGCCACGGTCGACGTCGTTGCGTATGGCGGGTTGCTGGCCGGGACGGGGACCGTCGATGCGGCCGACGTGACCGTGTTCCCCCTGACGCCGCCGCAATCGACGACACTGCCACGCACCGAACTGCTCAATCGGCTGGGCACCCACCTCACCCGGCACATCGGCAGCGGCGTCGAGTATGCCGACATCCGCCCCTACGTGCCGGGCGACCAGCTACGGACGGTGAACTGGCCGGTGAGCGCGCGTCGCGGCCGCCTGCATGTCACTCAACGGCTGACCGACCGTTCCGCCGACGTGGTGGTGCTCGTCGACGGCTATCCGCAGCCCGCAGGACCCGCGAGCGACGCCACCGAACGAGTGGTGCGCGGCGCCGCCCAGGTCGTGCAGACCGCGCTGCGCAACGGCGATCGGGCCGGCATCATCGCGCTCGGTGGTCGTCGGCCGCGCTGGCTGGGCGCCGACATCGGGCAGCGTCAGTTCTATCGGGTGCTCGACACCGTCCTTGGCGCCGGTGATGAATTCGAAACCACCACTGGGACGTTGGCGCCGCGCGCGGCAATACCACCGGGCGCGATCGTCGTCGGGTTCTCCACGCTGCTCGACACCGAATTCGCGCTCGCGCTCATCGACTTACGCAGACGCGGTCACGTGGTGGTGGCCGTCGATGTCCTGCAAGGCTCGCCGTTTCGGTCCACGCACGACCCGTTGATTGACCGGATGTGGACGTTGGGGCGCTCGGCGATGTATCGCGACATGGGTACCGTCGGGGTCGACGTGGTCGGCTGGCAGGCGGACCGCACCCTGGACCAGTCGATGCGCGCGGTGCCCGATCACCGCCGGCCGGTGGCGGGACGCCGATTATGAGCCGCGGCGCGCAGCTGGCGGCACACGTCTTGTCGACGGCGTGCGGCCTGCTGATGGTGGCGGCCGTGGGGACCGGATCACACGGACCGACCCTCGTCGCGGCGATGTCGGCCGCGATCGCGGTGACCGCCGCCATCCTGTTCCGCCCGGTCGCCACGCTGGCGGTGCTGCTCACCGTGGCCGTGATCGTGTTGTCGGGCCCGCCGGCCACCCTGGCCGCGGTGTCCGGGTTATCTGCGGCCATCTACCTGGTGCTGCGGCATGCCGCCGGTACTGGGATTGGTCTTGACTCCGTCAGCGCAGCAACGCTGGTCTCAGCGCTGGGATTCACGCTGGTCGGCCTGGTCGCCACCGCGTTTCCGCTGCGGCTGCCGTGGCTGCCGTTGCTGGCGCCGTTGGCGGTGTTTGCGATCTACCTGCTGGCTACCCGCCCGTTTCTGCGTGACGAGGATACCTAGAAATTTGCTGGCGGAGATCCGTGGCCGCGGGTCATCGAAGATACTCTCGGCGCACGCGCTGGAAAAGCCTTTTTATCT